>CAKZKV010000195.1 GCA_937124505.1 uncultured Alphaproteobacteria bacterium | reverse complement strand
AAGCCAGCCTGCTGCCAAGTCTGCCGTTCATGTGCGTAAACCGGGATTCCTTGATAAGCTGGCAGGGGAAACGACTGATTTTGTTGGGGAATTATTGCCCCATCTGCCGCAGGAAATGGTCGGTGGGTCGTTGCCATATATCCCGGGAACAGAAGAGGATGCTGTGTGGAATGCGGCGTCACAGGCCTGTTCTACGGAAAGAGTTCATTTTTGTTATTCTATTGATGAGGGGCGGGTCTGGTATCTGGCTTGTCCGTCTGCACAAATGGCGTCAAACCCGAATAGCTGGTGCCCGCTTGCCGCTGCGCTTCCCGGAAACAGTGAGTATTGGGATCGTGAAACTGTATATTTGTATGAACAGGAGGGGATGGCCGCCGCGCTCAGGTGGGATTCTGAAACAGGGCGTATGCAGGTATATCTTGGCGCTTCCCGGACAATCTTGCCGCGGCTGCAGACAATGGATGCTAATTTTGTGACGATTAATCCAGAAGTTGCTGAGCCGGTTCCTTGGCGTAATAAGGCCCTAAAGACAGAAAAACTATCGCGCGCTACCGCAAGAATTCTGGTCTTAAGTGGACTGGCCTTGAATTTTATGATTGTGGCCATTCTCATTTTTCAACTTATTCTGACACATAATGTGCAGCGTGACTTGTCAACGATACAAACGGACACGCAAAACGCCGTCACAAATTTGATGACAAGCGCCGCTGCAACGATGAGAAACGACTCGGTTCGGCATATGTTCAATATTCAGGAGCTTCTGGATGCGTTGGTTCAAGTTGACGGTACACTTGTGCGTTATGAAGTGAAGGGCGGCGGTGGAGCCGAATGGGAGGCCCTGATTCCTCAGGCATATAGCAGTGGTGTAGGTATTATCAGGGGGCAGGTTCAGCCCAAAATTGAGCCGGATGGGCGTGTGCGTATTATTGGCAGACGGTAGTGCGAAGGCTGATGTATGTTAAACGGGGATTAATTTTTGTAATATATAATATTTATAATAACTTATAATGGTTTTTTGAATGAATTTTAAGGGTTTTAACTGGCGATCGTTACAACGTTATGCAAGTCCGCAGGCTACGCATGATTTGAACCATTTTCTTGAGAATTTGCCGCAACATACGGGGCATTCTGTTCTGATCGCGGCAGCTTTTATCTGGGCGTGTGCAGGGGGGCTTGGGCTTTATACCTTTATACAATCTCGTGCATTGGCTGAATTTCGTTCAAAATTGGTCACAACAGAAGCGGTTAAGCCAAATGTCCCCAGAGTGACAAACGTTCAGGAAGATCCTGTAAAGGTCAGGGAGTTTGTTGAGAATATTAAAAACGCGTATAAAGATCTGGAAATTAAGGCGCAGGGGTCGACGGTTTCTATTGTTGGCAATGATACCCGATTTTTTCCGCAGTTTCGTGAAGCCATCGGGCATGTGCAAAACGGCGGGCTTGCGTGGCGTGTGAATATTGAAGAGATTTGTGTTGGACGAGAATGCAAGGGAAAGCCCTTGGCAATCAGATTAAAAGTGAATAAGGTTTCTATTGAATAGTGTTTCAATGTGCAAAAAACATTATAATTGCATAGGGATTTGTGAAAGGGCGTAAGAGTATGATGGAAAAAAGAGTTAACAAGGAATCCGGAAACGTTTTGTTTTTGATCCTGATTGCTGTGGCATTGTTTGCCGCGTTATCTTATGCGGTCACATCGTCAACAAATTCCGGGGGCGGAAATGCTGATGAAGAATCCAGTTTGGTAAACAGTGCAGCTATCGCTCAATATCCGGCATCTATCAAAACGGCAATTGTTCGTATGACGGCGATGAAAGGTGTTAGTAATACGGGTGTTGGAACATCTGATACTGGGCTGTTATTCAATAAACCGGATGATTTCGGAAGTATTACACCCGGGCAGGAATATCGTGCCGTTTTTCATCCCGCAGGGGGGAATGCCGCTTATTATGATGCCACACAGGGAATAACCGCTGGTGCAAGTGGCGCATGGATTTTTACCCGCGCATTTGAAATTGCCAATGTGGGAAGTTCAACCGCCGGGGAT
>CAKZKV010000194.1 GCA_937124505.1 uncultured Alphaproteobacteria bacterium | reverse complement strand
ATGGCTGGCGCCGTGGCTGAAAAAGAAAGGCATTCTGGGTAATTCGTATCTCGAAAAACTGGTAGAACAGTATAGAAACAATAAATAAGGAGGAGAAAAGATGAAACAGACAAAACAACTTTTTTACATCGGTGCAGCGTTTTTGTTGTTTCTGATGGTTGCGATGCCGGTGAAGGCGGATTCTCCGCCTGTGCCGCCGTCAAAAGAAAGTCTCATAGCGGCGTGGGAAGAAAAGATCAGCGAACATCCCGATACCGTCCGGTTTGAAAAGACAAAGCAGGAAGGTGTGTATGCGTTTGAAACCACCCTGTTTCCCTATCAAGGCCGTTTGAAAGTTTTGAATACATTAATTCAGGATCGGGACGTTTCCGAGTATGAATACATGTATTACGATTATGATATGGAGGACGACTCTGGCTATATCGGGGCTGTGGAGACTGAACTGCTTGATGTTCAGGACCAGAAGAGTTTTTTTAAAAAATATCCTTATAGTAGTCAGGCATGGGCGAACTTTAGCATCTTGTTCTTTCCGAATACAGAACAGGTATGGATGACCAGAAGCGACTGGAATGCTTATGTGAAGAGAGAAAATGATGTGTCTTCATCTGATGAAATGGGGAGCTGTGTTCCACAGAAGAAAGATTACAGCAAGCTGATTGCGACATGGTTGCCAATCGTTTTCTTGCTGGTCTTTTTGGGCTTCTTGTTCCTTTTCAGCAGAAAACAGCGAGAGAAATATGATCTTAGTTTTGAACGGCAAAAGCAGAGTGTTGATAAACAGCAAGAAGGACTGGATATGGCCAAAGAAGGACTTTCCATTCAGAAAGAGCAACTACAATTGCTGAAAGACATTCTTGAACATGTGAAAAAGTGAGTTTGAAAAGATGGTTGGATATTTTATTCCTGTCAGCATAGAAGTTGCGTGGGGCCTTTACTTTCTATGGGCGTTGATGATCGCCGGGGGCGTGCGTTATCTTATTGACGAGACTTCTCAAACACGGGCCGCGGGCACTCTTCTGCTGGCTAAAATTCTTTATGTGGCTCCGGTCATAACATTTGTGCTTTTTACGTATGTTTTTACCCTGAATAAGGGAGCCAGTACCGCGCAGCTTGATTCCAGTGGTTTGTGGTCTTTCTGGTTTCACTGTTTTGTTCCCTTGTGGCTGGGGACACTTGCGAGTGCAGCAATTTCATGTATCAGTCTGGCCTGTCCGCCATATCCGCCAAAACAATGGAAGCCCCTGCTTATAAAAGTGTTCACATTGTTCACCATCATCATGACGTTTTTTCATTTGGCGCAAGTGATGCCGGATGCATAGAGAAAAAAGGAGACGGTATGAATTGATTGCCACGGCAACGTGGACTGGGGATAAATG
>CAKZKV010000193.1 GCA_937124505.1 uncultured Alphaproteobacteria bacterium | reverse complement strand
AATGCGTGCCGGTAAATATCTTCTGCTGATGCGGACAATTGAGAATGTGAATGGTGCCTCGGGAATTCTGACACCCGCTGACGCGGAACGCATTGACAGAGAACTTGACGACGGCCTGACAGATTCGGGCGGCATTATCTCGCAGAATGCAGCAGGTGCTTGCCGCGCTGCCGCAGGGGATGATGTGTATGAAGAAAATGCGGTTGATCAGGTTTGTGTGATCGCGTATCGCTTGCCGCAGTAAAGTTCTATCTATAGTCATCATAATAAAAAACCCGCTCTTCAGCGGGTTTTGTTTTTTTTTGTAGCCAAATTAATTATTTCTTGGCAACCGCCTTATCGGCAATGCCCTTCAGCAAATCCATCGGCAGAGGCAGAACAATGGTGCTTCCCTTTGCATTGGTAAAGTCCGCCAGAGTTCCCAGATAACGCAATTGCATGGTTTCCGGGCGGTTTGCCAGAATGGTGGCGGCCTCATCTAGCTGTTTGGCGGCCTGAAATTCCCCTTCGGCGTTGATGATCTTGGCGCGTCTTTCCCGCTCGGCCTCGGCTTGCTTGGCAATGGCACGGATCATGGACGGATCAATATCGACCTGTTTGATTTCAACATTTGTGACCTTGATCCCCCAGCCCTCTGCCTGATGATCCAGAAGCTCCTGTAAATCGTGGTTCAGTTGATCGCGGTTAGAGAGCATATCATCCAGTTCGTGTTTACCTAGAACGGAGCGTAGGGTTGTCTGGGCCAGCTGGGAGGTGGCATACAGGAAATCTTCCACGGCGTTGATGGCGTTGCCCGGATCAATCACGCGGTAATAAACAACGGCGGACACCCGCACGGAAACGTTGTCGCGGGAAATCACGTCCTGTGCCGGGACGTCTTCGGTTCTGACACGCATATCCACCTTAATCAGTTGTTGCAGGCCGGGGACAATCAGACGCAAACCCGGCTTGACAATCCCGGTGAATTTACCAAGGGTATAGACAACGCCGCGCTCATATTCCTGAATGATCTTGATTGAGGCAAATAAGACAACGCCGATCAGGATAATAATGGGGATAATAAAAGGCATAAAACGCTCCATTTCATAAATTATACTTTGCCTATTTTAACCATGTTTGCTTCAATATGGCTATGGCAAAATCATCAAAAGTTTCCTATGTCTGTCAATCCTGCGGGGCGGTGACAACGCGCTGGTCGGGAAAATGTGATTCCTGTAACGAATGGAATACGATTACGGAAGAAGTGATCGAGGCCGCCGTGCCAAAAGGCCTGAGCGTTGTAAAGGGCGGAAAAGGTAAGGGAAAGCTGGAGATACAGGACTTGCAGAGCAAGACGCATCCTCTGCCGCGTCAGAAAACCGGCATGAATGAACTTGATCGTGTGACGGGCGGCGGGCTGGTCCCGGGAGCGGCGATCCTGATTGGCGGTGATCCGGGAATCGGAAAGTCAACATTATTACTGCAAGCTGTCTGCGCTCTGGCCAATCAGGGGAAAGCCTGCCTCTATGTTTCCGGGGAAGAAGCCACCGACCAGATTCGCATGCGTGCGGAGCGTCTGGGGCTTGGGCAAACCAATATTGCTCTGGCCGCGTCTTCTAGCGTGCGCGATATTCTCAGTGCGATGGATGAGGGAACGGATCTGGTGGTCATCGATTCCATCCAGACCATGTTTGTCGATAATATCGACAGTGCGCCGGGAACTGTGACACAGGTCAGGACATCGGCACTGGAACTTATTCGCGTGGCCAAGAAAAGGAATATTATCCTGTTTCTGGTCGGGCATGTGACCAAGGACGGACAGATTGCCGGCCCGCGGGTTCTGGAACATATGGTGGATACGGTGCTTTATTTTGAAGGGGACCGCGGACATCAGTTTCGTATTCTGCGCGCCGTCAAAAACCGTTTTGGCCCGACCGATGAAATCGGTGTGTTTGAAATGATGGAAAAGGGATTGGAAGAGGTCGCCAACCCGTCCGCGTTATTTTTGTCCCAGAATCAGGACAATATTCCCGGTAATGCGGTTTTTGCCGGGATGGAGGGGACACGCCCTCTTTTAGTAGAGGTGCAGGGGCTGGCGGCCTCAACGGCTTATGGAACCCCGCGCCGCTCTGTGGTCGGCTGGGACAGCGGACGTTTGGCGATGATTCTTGCTGTGCTGGAAGCCCGGTGCGGGATGAATTTTTCCGGCTATGATGTGTTCCTGAATATGGCGGGGGGCATTCGTGTTTCTGAACCGGCGGCGGACCTGGCGGTGGCGGCGGCGTTAATGAGCGCCCTGACGAACAAAACCCTGCCGCCAAATACAATTTTGTTCGGGGAAGTAGGCCTTAGCGGGGAAGTCCGCCCCGCCCCGCAAACAGATCTGCGTTTGAAAGAAGCCGAAAAACTTGGCTTTGAACTAGCCATTCTTCCGGAAAACTCAAAGGTTAAGTCCGGCGGGGGGCTAAAGCAAAACAAGATTAAACATGTGCAGGACCTGGCCGCCCTGATGGCGGGTTAAGCTGCAATATTAATCCTAGTTTTTACGTGGCAGGCGAATTTTTTCTGACAAAGCGGACGGTTGATCGCTGTGTTGATCGGGTTGAATGTCTGATTCCCCGGCGGCTGGCTCAATATTGGCAGGGGCAACGGGCTCATATTGGTCTTGAGACGCGTTCTGTTCTGTCGGCTTGTTCTGAAAGGGGACAAGACCCTGCTTTTTCAGTTTGTGAGAAACGGTCGTTCCGTCTTGTGCCATGGACATTGCGGGTGAAAAAGCAACAAGTGCAAGTGTCAAAATCAAAAGTGGTTTTACAAACTTCATGTGATCAGTCCCTTTTATAGATAGAAGTTTTTTATAGCATTATTCTGTAGATGAACGCAATGCCTGCGTTATGAAAATTTAAAAAGACTATTTTTTCTGTCTCAAGAAGCATTTATAATTCCTTGCGTTTCACGGTCTTTTTTTCTACAACTGTAAACTTGAAAACGATGGGGCCTGTTTTTTTATGATCATTGATCTGGTTATTTGCGCGATTATCCTGATTTCGGCACTGGTCGCGTTTTTTCGCGGATTTATCCGTGAAGTGTTGACAATTTTGGGCGTTGTGGGCGGTCTGATGGCGGCCTATACATTCGGGGCATCTCTTGTTCCCTTTTACAACGATCTTATGAATGTGGAACCTGTTGCCGAAGGGGAGAGCGCCGAGCGGTTCATGGGGATGATTCCCTATCCGCTTTTGTCGGAAATCCTTGGTTATACAACAATTTTCCTGCTGGTTGTGATTGTGTTGGGAATCATCAGTTATTTCCTCAGTAAATTCGTGGAAGAAGTCGGCATGGGCATGATGGATCGCACGCTTGGTGTGATTTTCGGTATCGCTCGCGGTGTTGTCCTGCTGGGGGTGATTTACCTGCCGATTCAGATATTTGTCGGGGATGATGAAAAGAAAGACTGGTTTGAAGGCAGCCGTTTGCACATATATGTTGAATGGACGGCGGACTGGCTGGAAGGATTTCTGCCGGAAGGTTTTGTGGAGGAAACGGCGCAGGATCAGGTTGACCAGACCCGTGAGACTTTGAAAAAACTGGAAATCCTGCCGGAGGCAGAAGACAAGATGAGTACGGAAGATGGCGCGCAGCGCCCGGTATCTGAACCGGATTCAGGTTATGATGGGTCTCAGCGTAAATCCATGGAAGACCTGATACAGGAACAGGAGCAGACACCAACCTTCCAAACGCCGGGGGCGGGGAATGACTAGCACGTGTGATCAGGAGTCTCCTGAGAAATCGGATAAATTTCATGATGAATGCGGCGTATTCGGGGTCTATCGACATCCCTCAGCCGCGTCCCTCATTCCTTTGGGATTGCATGCCCTGCAACACCGGGGGCAGGAAGCCTGTGGCATTGTCACCTATGACGGGGAGATGTTTCATTCCAAACGGGCATTGGGTCTGGTCGATCAGACGTTCAGCAAGCAGGAAACCATCACGCGGTTAAAAGGCCATGCCGGGATCGGCCATAACCGCTATGCAACATCAGGTGGAACGGCTCTGCGTAATGTGCAGCCGCTCTATGCGGATCTGGCGTTTGGCGGGTTTGCTCTGGCGCATAACGGAAATCTGACCAATGCGAAAACGTTGCGGACGCAATTGGTAGAAGACGGGGCGATTTTCCAGTCTTCCAGCGATACGGAAACGATCATCCACCTGATGGCCACGCAAAAGGGCCAGCGCGTGATTGATCGGCTGACTTATGCCTTGCAGCATATCAAGGGGGGATATTCCCTGATTTCACTGGCGGAAGACAAAATGATCGGCCTGCGCGATCCGCACGGTATTCGCCCGCTCTTGCTCGGGGAATTTGAAGGGGCGCATATTCTGGCGTCTGAGAGTTGTGCCTTTGATATTATCGGCGCGAAGCTGATCCGCAATATTGAGCCGGGGGAAATGGTGGTGATTTCCGATAAGGGCGTCCAGAGCTTTCACCCGTTTGAGGAACGTCCGGGCTCCCGCTTTTGTATTTTTGAATATGTCT
>CAKZKV010000192.1 GCA_937124505.1 uncultured Alphaproteobacteria bacterium | reverse complement strand
AGGTATCCCCGTTTTCTTCACCGCTGACAAGCCTGTCTGCAAGTCCCTTCACGGACATAATTGCGATGCGGTTTGTATCATGTGTCAATGGATCAGCCGTGAACGCGACGCCTGCGGATTCGGCCCGAACCATTTTCTGGATCAGGACAGCCGGGGCGGAAGGCGCCGTGTCCAGCCCTCTTTGTTTGCGGTAGGTGAGGACACTTTCTGTAAAGGCGGATTGCCAGACCTCTGTAATTTTTTGTGCAACGTTTTCGGCAGCGACATTCAAAAAACTCTCAAACTGTCCGGCAAAGGAACTCTCACTGCCGTCTTCGTCCACGGCGGAAGACCTTACGGCAAATGGGCCGGGGCCGAGACTGTCCAATGCGTCTGCCAGAGCTTTTGTGGCATGTGATTTTAGTGCACCGTCTGTCATCGCTTGCGGCGTAACGACAAACCATCCAGGGATAGGGAATTGTTTTCCCAGTTTTGCCAAAGCATAGGCTTTGCCGCCCATGCGGGGCTTGTCCGGCTCATCATCCGGAAATAGAAAATCGTTTACAGCCATGCGCTTACTCCCATGGGAATAATACCCAGAAATAAATAAATACAAATAAGCCAGAGTCCCGACATGTCTTCAAGACGCTTGGCATGTGCGGGTTCCTGATGTTTTAAAAGCAGCCATGCCGTTCGCGCCATCAAGGCCGCCAGAATTATAAGAGCAGAAACAGCCGGAATAACAAACCCTGTCTGAAAGGAGACGATCACGGCACAAATTAAGCTTGCCACTACCGCCCCCATCCATGCGAGCAGGGCGGTTTTCAGTCCCCAGGCCGCAGAATAGGTTTCAACGCCCTGACGCTCCATTGACGGGGCCCATGTTTTGCGTCCAATCTCGATAATCACGCCGTTAAAAAAGCTGACAATCAAAAACCAGATCAGACCGTCCGGGATGTGATGTTCCTGCACCAGCCAGTCACAGGCCGTGGCAAACAGGTCAATCAGCGGCATAATCAGCATATGGCTGACCATATAGAGAAGTGGGCGGGCCTTCAGCCATGCCGGTGCGAAAAATTCCGCACTCATCAAAGACATGTAAACCCAGATCATCAATAGAATAGGGAGAAGGCTTAAAGAAAGCGATGTGACGACCATCAGTTGCAATATAGCTGTCAGAATGCCGATCCCCGCCAGTTCCCTGAGGCTGATCAAGCCGCGTGGCACAGCGCGTTCGGGGCGGTAGAGGGCGTCTTCCTCTGCGTCCTTGAACTCATCTGCAATTCTCAGTTGGAAAAACAGGGTGAACAAGACAATGAAACTAACTGCAAACGCGCCCATACCCGGAAAATCGGTTTGACCTCTTAAAAGAGCCGACAGGCAAACGGCGGAGGCAGAAAAGGCAGCAATCAGCAGGCCGTGTTTGACAATCGAAAAACGTTCTTTTTGGTATTGCCACAAACGAAACAGCAGAGGCAGGTCGCGTTCATTTTTTGCCATTATGTCCCCGTGCCAGTTTTTGATGCGCGCCGGCAAAATGACCCGCGCACATGGCGCCAATAAGCGAGAGTTCACCCGCGAGACAGGTCGCGGCACAGACTTCTGCAAAGGCATGAACCTTGCCTTCTCCTTGCAGGCCAAGGATTTTTAGCCCGGCGCTTTGTGTTGGCAGTTTCGTGCCGCCGCCAACGGTTCCCGCCATAATATTCGGCAGGGTGACGGAGGCGTAAAGATTCCCGTCGCGGATTTCCGTGCGCGTGATACCAACACTGGATTCTGAGGCGCAGGCGGCATCCTGCCCGGTTGCCAGATACAAGGCCGTCAGGCCGTTTGCGTAGTGAAAGTGAACCCCTATGGTTCCGCTCATAACGCCGCCCAGTGCGGCCATCCGCCAGGAACGGTACATGGTGTCAACGTCCGTATGCAGGTATTTTTCGATCAACTCATTGGGGATCAGGACTTCTGCTGTGGCTTTTTTGCCGCGTACCGTAAAGAACGAAGCGGCGGCAGCTTTTTTATCTCCGGAAAAATTTGACTCCAGTAACCAGTATTCCGGCGCGAAAGGGGTGTGTTCTGCAATAAAGTGGCACAGCGCCTCCGTTGCAATCGTACTCATGTTCTGGCCTGATGCATCGCCGGTAAAATATTCACAGATCAGATAAACGTGGTTGCCTTCCATGTGTGTTCTGATATCAACCAGTTTGCCGAAGCGGGTCGTTGCCTCTGCAACCTCTTTTAAGGCATCAAAACTGTCGTTCAGCCATTCGGTAAACAACCCGGCTTCGGTCAGGGTTTGAAACGCAAAAGCCGGTGTGCGGCTGATTCCGTCATTGAGAAGGGCCGTTGTACATCCGCCACAGGCGCTGATAAGTTTTGCTCCGCGCCCATATGAGGCCACCAGCGTCGCCTCGGTTGTCGCCAGAGGAATGTAGTAATCCCCCTGCGCAAAAATACCGTTGATTCGTAGTGGGCCGATGATTCCTAATGGAACCTTGACCGTCCCGATACAGTTTTCGATATTGTTCTGGAACACCTCCAGATTGTCGCAGGTTTCGGGATCTGCAATCAGGTTTTTGTCGGTTTCATCTGCCTCCGTTTGCTGCAGCAGAATTCTCCAGTAATTCTCAAGGGCGCTTAAACTTATTTTCTTTGTTGAGCGGATGGAGGGTGGAAAAGGCGTATCAGGTTTTGGTTTCTGCCGTTCGACTAATTTGCTGATCGAGTACTTTTCTTTGATGAGGGATAAAATTGTACGGGCGCGGTCTTTTGAGGCTGACATAGCTAAAATCTTATATAAGAAAATTCAAAATCTTGTGAACTTTACCATGTAAGTTTGTGAATCAAAAATTCTAAAAGCCACAGGCGTGAAGAGATATAGTGATTCCAAATAAGAATTGGACACTTTTCAAATTCGTCATTGCACGGCTTTGTCCGTGCAATCCATGGATCACACGCATAAAGCGTGTGATGACGAAACGGGGAATGTGTCCAATTCTTAAGCAGAGCAACTATATCTGGTCTTATTCTAATTTAGGCTGGCGCAGGTCATCGACATAATATTATGATAGCTAAATGGGCGTTATTTCTCTGACCAGTATTCTTGTGACTTTTTGTGCGGTTTTTTCCTATATCAATTACCGTTACATCAAGTTGCCGACCACCATCGGGATTATGGTGATGGCTCTGGGGCTTTCCGTTGTCGTCTTGTTGTTGCCGGTTGTGGGGATTGATATTTTGCCGCTGGTGCGGGAGGGGTTTGGCGAAATTGATTTTTCGAAAACCCTGCTGGACGGCATGCTCAGCTTTCTTTTGTTTGCCGGGGCATTGCATGTTAATTGGGAAAATCTTCATGCCCAGAAATATATTGTCTTTATCCTTGCCTTTTTCGGGACGCTTGTTTCAACGGTATTGGTCGGAGGGACGTGCTGGTATTTGTTTCCTTTTCTGGGATTTGAAATCTCCTTTATTCATGCGTTGATGTTTGGGGCATTAATTTCTCCAACTGACCCGATTGCGGTGATGGCGATCCTGAAAAAAGCAGGTGTTCCGAAAACGCTTGAAACCAAGGTTGTCGGAGAGTCCCTGTTTAATGACGGGGTTGCGGTTGTTATTTTTCTGGTGCTTCTTGGAATTGCTACGCAGGGACATGCTGAGCCGTCGCATGTTGCGATGCTGTTTGTAGAAGAAGCGATTGGTGGGGCTGTGCTTGGCGCTGTGCTTGGTTACATCACATTTTTGATGCTACGTAGCGTGGACAATTATCAGGTTGAAATTTTTCTCACCCTTGCGCTGGTGATGGGCGGATATCAACTTGCGCAGGTTCTCCATACCTCCGGGCCGATCGCCATTGTGATTGCCGGGTTGATCGTTGGAAATATTGGTCGGGCGCATGCCATGTCCGATATGACCAAGCAAAACCTTGATAACTTCTGGGAACTGATTGACGAATTTCTGAACGCCATTCTATTTATGCTGATTGGATTTGAACTGGTCATGATCCCCTTTAACGAAACGGCTTTTTATGCCGGGTTGATCATGATTCCGGGATTGCTGTTGATCCGAACCCTGTCCGTTACGGCACCGGTGGCCATTCTGGGGCGTTTTCGAACGTTTAGTAAGGGGGTGATTCCTATTCTTGTTTGGGGAGGTTTGCGCGGCGGGTTGTCCGTTGCCATGGTCTTATCCCTGCCCACAGGGGATCTAAGGGACTTTTTACTGTTAGTTACCTACTGTATCGTATTATTCTCGATTCTGGTGCAGGGATTAACAATAGGTCGCTTAAGCCGCCATTATCACGGCCATCCTGATCAAGATCGTACCAGTTAAGTTCTTTTTTTAATGCAATTTTTCAGGAAACCTTGTAAAACATCACCAATGTATCTGACGCAACATTATATCATTGCTGCAACTGTTCCAAAGTTTACAACTCATCTGGATTCTTTAGGCTTATGCGGGTTTTATTCAGTTGCCTTGAAGGCATGCCAACACCACTTGCCCCAAAGGGAATTGTATGGATAGTTTGTTTATTTTTCTGGAAAATGAAGTGTTGCACAAGCCCATCTGGATGTGGCTGGTATTTACCGGACTCGTCTTTGGCTTGCTCGCACTCGATTTGGGTGTGTTTAACCGCAAGGATCACGAAATCGGCATTAAGGAAAGCCTGATCCTGTCAGCATTTTATATCACCATTGCATTGATTTTTGGCGGATGGATTTACTGGGAACTGGGCGAACGCTCAGCACTTGAGTATTATACGGGCTTTGTCGTCGAAAAGACGCTGGCGATGGATAATATTTTCGTGATTGCCCTGATTTTTTCCTATCTCGGAATCCCCAGGCTTTACCAGCACAGGGTCTTGTTTTGGGGGATTCTGGGGGTCGTCGTTTTGCGCGGTCTCATGATCGGGTTCGGTACAGTTTTGGTGGAGGAATTTGAATGGATTCTCTATCTATTTGGTGCGTTCCTGATCTTTACAGGCGTCAAAATGCTTTTTTCTTCAGAAGAGGAAACGGACGTCAGTCAGAATTTCGTACTCAAATTCCTGCACAAGCATTTCCGGGTTACAGAAGAATTGCACGGTAATAAATTTCTAATACGGCAACCGGTTTCAGAAGGCAGCAAGCCAGTTCTTTTCCTGACGCCACTTCTGGTTGCTCTTGCGATGATTGAGATTGCCGATGTGGTTTTTGCGGTTGATTCTATCCCGGCTATTTTTGCGATTACGACCGATACGTATGTTGTCTATACCAGTAATATTTTTGCAATCCTTGGATTGCGGGCGCTTTATTTTACACTTGCCGCCATGCTGGCACGCTTCATTTACCTGAAATATGCATTGTCTCTGGTTCTTGTTTTTATCGGCGCGAAGATCTTCCTGAAGGACTTTCACGATATCATTGAAATCACGCCATCTATGTCGCTGAGTGTTACACTTGGTGTCTTGGCTGGCGGGATTATCCTGTCTCTCTGGAAGACAAAATCTGAAGTTGAGCCGGAAGACGATAAAAAAGACTAAGAAAACGGGGGGCATGTGCTGCTCTAAAGCTGTGTACGTTACGTCAGCAAATTTAGAATGCTGGGCGTAAAAGCTGTCAAGACACTGGTTTGAATCACCTGACGTGTCTGTAAGGCCAGAAGCTTCGCGCCCGCCTCATTCTGATCGACTAAAATCAGGTCATCATGCCCGGATTTGAGGGTGTTGACCGTTGTTCTGGTAAAATCCAGACGGTGTTGCAGAATTGAAAAATCATTGCTCAGTGATCTTTCATATTCCCGTAAGGTTTGTCGGGCCGCTAAAATCTGGTCCAGTTTTCTCTCAACCGCCTCAACTGTCGTAAAATCTTCCCGTTCCAGACCCAGACCGTCACTGGTTGCGTTTATGCCTTCGGTCAAAAGGCTGCTTGTGTGATTTTCGTTAAAAAATGTTTCCAGATCTTCAGCTCCCAGCAGGTTAATCCCCCTGTAATGTGCGTCTTTGACAATCAGATCGAGTTGATTAAGGATTTTGATGTACTCATCTTCTGTATCCTGAAAAATATCCAGGGCGGCTTGCGAAAACTCCGGCTGTCCTAACTGAATGTTCCGAAATCCGGCATCTCCGTCATCTCCGCCGCCATCATCATCGGCAACAAAAACAATATGGCTGAACGTGCCTGTAAAGTATTGTCCCACAGGAATAGAGACGGTCACCCAGTCACCGGAGCCATCATATTGAAATGTAGGTGTTGGGGCGGCGTATGTAATACCATTGGTTTGCGTTCCATAGATAAAGAAAAATTCGCCGTTATTAAGATATGTATTGTCATTATCAAAACCAATTGCTGCAATTTCTGGAATATTGGTACTTCTGAATTCAAAGGTCAGGACATCGTCTTCACTGATTGTGTGATCAATCTGAAACCGCCGCCAGGAATTATCATCCAGAACAAAACCTCCCTCTATAAAGCTTGCGGGGACACCACTGTCTTGTCCACCTGAATAATTGACAAGATCGGCAGCCGTCTCAATGGTGTAGGGGGCAACAGGCACTTTTTCGAATTTCTCACTCTCTGAAACAAGGTCTTGCATATATTCGTCCAGAAAAGCCTCTGCCGTATCCAGGATATTAAAAATTGAGTCCAGTCCGCTTTGTGCCTCTTCAATGGTATGGACGCTTTGACCAATTCCGTCCAGCAGCCGTTGCAAATCGGCAGACCGGTTATTCAGGGCGCGGGAACTGAAGAAATTCTGGGGATGATCGAGAGCGGAATGAACGTCTTTTCCTGTCGCAAGTTGCAACTGTACCCTTTCAAGGCTACGAGCTGTGCCTTGTATGGCGGTTAGCTGTTTTAGCTGCACTGGATTCAGTATGTTTTCTACATTCCAAACCATCAGAATTCTTCTGAATCTTTCTTTTCCACTCATTACTATCGTAAACATTAAATATTAACGAATTACCAAGGGAATATCCAGAAAAGGTTACTCGATAGTATCTTTTAGAACATATCGAAACGGAAATTATTTGGCTTGGCTATGTGAAGGGAGTGTTTTCAGCAAGAGTAAATTGAGGTTCTTTTAGTTCCGAGAGGATATCTCCTGAAGATTTTCCAAGTGTGATGCCTGCTTCCCCCATATCTAAAGTGGCTAAGGCTCTGTGTTTAATACTTTCTTTTGGATCTGGTTGGTCTACCAGATCTTTTGGAACTGTAACTGTTTTGGCTATGTTTTGTTTGATTGTAATTGCTGTGCCAGAAATGCAAGCATCATAGAACAGCCCTGTCAGAATAATATTATCAGGATTTGGTGTTACGCTATTCAGGTTTGTCAAAAATTCATGGTCTAGTCCTTTGCCACCATCGTTTCTCAACATTAAATCGCCTTCGCTGTAGCTGGCAGGTAGTTCACTCTCCAGATCAAAAGGCTCATGCGTTACAGGATTTTCCGTAAATGCAAAAGCAAATATAACGCCGTCAACATGTGGACGTGCCTGTTCTACAAATATGTTCGTATTCTCAATAAGTTGTTCTCTTTCTTCATCAGGTAGAATTTGGCTATAAGAAGATTGTAAGTGATTGACCAGAATATACGTTCCCATGAATGTATCTTAGCGATTTTTGTCAGTAATTGCGATAATTATTTGGTGATGAGTTTTATGTATCCTTAAAATACCGCAATGCACAAAAAGGGGTTGCAAAATTTTTTGAACTCTGTCTTTATAAACAACTCTTTTAATATTTAGGGACAAACAATGAGCAACATTAACCACATACTGAACCGGACGGCGGCGCAAATCAGCGTACGTTTTGGCCTGTTTATGCTTATGGGTGGTGCTGTGCTTCCCAGTAATAACGGGCCGGTTTATGCCGCCGGGACTCGGAATCCGTTTACAGATTCCGGCCTCCAAATAATTCAGGGCTGTCATTAGGATATAGCAATCTATTTGTCAGCCATAATGAAGGCTGACAAATATCCAATCGTTTTCAAACCATTTGATCTTTGTTTTGCCTTCTTCAAAAAAGTTTAAGAAGGAAAGAAAAATGTATTTATTTGTAAAAAAGAAGATTAAAGACCTCGATGAGACGCTTCATATTGAAGTTGATCAGATACCGGAAGAAGGGCTGGAAAAACTGCCCACAAAACTGTGGCCGTTTATCTGGTTTTTTGTAAAGCAGGTCAAATGGCCTGTGATAGTGATTGCGTTAACAGAAGGTATTTTCGCGTTTCTGATCTCGGCCATGTTCTGGTATGTTGGGGATCTGGTGAAACAGCAGGATTACGCGGCGGCCATGCTCTGGCTGGGCGGCGCGCTTCTGGCG
>CAKZKV010000191.1 GCA_937124505.1 uncultured Alphaproteobacteria bacterium | reverse complement strand
CAAATCAGATGCATCGCGCTTTGGGCTAGTATCTCGTGACTACACTATTTAGCAAAATTATTAGGACATTTTATAAATTTTAAAACGTCCATGGTGAATAATACAAAATCGGTCAGATTTATCCTTACACAACCAAGAAAGGATAAATACAAATGACTTCAGAACTCTTAACCCTTACCGAATTTTGCAAAACCGCAAATGTAGGAAAAACCAAAGCCTATGAACTTATTAACCGTGGCGAAGTTCCCGCCGTAAAATTAGACAATAAGACCATGATCCGACGTTCAGATGTCGAGAGCTGGCTTTCTTCTCTACAGGCATACCAACCTTTAAATCAAAGAGGTTAGTATGAGTAATATAAAAAAGAAAAGCCCCGCTGCGAACGGGGCCAAGAAATATAAACATTCATATAATAGTAATTTTCATGTGTCAGAACAAGAAGCAATCGCTCTGTTCAAGCGAGAAATTGACAGCGCCGGTCTTTCAACCAAAGACAAAATCATGCCAGACGGCAACCTCCACCGCTTCCATGTGCATGGTGATAGCCCCGGCAGTAAAAACGGATGGTATGTCCTGTTTAGTGACGGTGTTCCCGCCGGAAGTTTTGGAAGCTGGAGAACAGGCAATAGAGTCACATGGTGTGCTAAAGCCGACCATGACCTGACCCCAGCCCAACGCGAAGAAAACAGACGGCGCATGATTGAGGCCCGCAAAACACGTGAAGCCGAAGAACAGGCACGGCGCAACGCGGCCAGAGATAAAGCCCTTTCAATCTGGAAAGCGGCCCCACCTGCCCCCGATACGCACCCCTATCTGGTGAAAAAGGGTGTTGGCAATCACGGCCTGCGACTTTACAAAAACTCACTTGTCGTTCCCATGCGCGATAGCGTCGGAAATCTTCACAGCCTACAATTCATTGATAGTGAAGGAAATAAGCGGTTTTTATCGGGCGGACGCAAAAAGGGCTGTTATTTCGCCGTAGGAGTCCCCACAGAGTCCCTCTGTATTGCGGAGGGGTATGCCACCGCTGCCAGTATATACAAATCCACGGGTCTTCCTGTGGCCGTAGCGTTTGATGCTGGGAACCTTGAACCTGTGGCGCTGGCGCTGCGGGCTAAATTTCCGCATATCGAAATCACGTTGTGCGCCGATA
>CAKZKV010000190.1 GCA_937124505.1 uncultured Alphaproteobacteria bacterium | reverse complement strand
CAATTAACAAAGATGATTTATTCTGCAAGGAGCCGAAATATTCTTCCGTCATACGCTGGACAGGGATATGGGCCGCCAGATTGGCCAGAATAATCACACCTGAAATAGCGGCAGGAACCAAGGCAACCATGGGGGAAAGCAGGTAAATCACACCAATGAATAACAACGCAAACGGCAGATCTATCAGAGTAGGCATCAGGCGCCCGGCATAAAACTCGCGAATCCCCTGCAATTCCCTGAAAATATTGGCCTGCTCCCCGATTGAAATCTGGGCATCAGGCGTTTTTATTTTGAAAAAACGCTCCATTAATTCAAAATCAAACTGCGCCCCGACATCTTCTGCAACACGCTCCAGAATATAAGAACGCATAACTTTAAACAGGAAATCAAAGACCAGAGCGATAAAAACGCCCGCCGTTAATACAACCAACGTTTCCTGCGCAAAGTTTATCACAACCCGGTCATAGACGTTCATCGTATAAAGAGGGATCGCCAAAACCAATAAATTTATAAAAACAGAGGCCAGCAAAATTTCGAAATACCGATCCCGATACCGGGCGATCGGCTTCCAGAACCAGTCCAGAGCATGCCCTGTGCGCATATGGCCCGTCTCAACCCCTACATTGAGTGGCGGCGATAAAATATATATCCCTTTTCCCTGATAAGTTTCCGGCCTGATATCCTCCCCAGAGGCTTCTTCTTTTACCTGTCCATGTGTTTTGGACGGCATAAAAAGAACCCCCGCCCCCTCCACATCCAGAATACATGGATAATCGGCCCTGCCGGAAAAGCTTGAGGCCGAATTGACATGCTTGATTTTAAATCCGAGATTTTCAAGAATTTGCCCGGAGAGCGCTAATGTATTCATGCCACTGGCTCCCGGAACATCCGACACAAGGCCTTTTATGTCTACATGCAGATCATAAAAAACCAGTAAATCGCCCAGAATTTTTTCAGTATTGGAAGTAAAATCGTTCATAGATACCTGAATGACGTTGGAATAAACGCGTATATTTACAATAACGCATTATAATATATGCGAAAAGTTAAATTCTAAGGTGAATACGTTTCATACCATTTTGCATTCAAAGCGTGAGCAGGCATCCGAGGCGAGCCGCACGGAGCGTACATA
>CAKZKV010000189.1 GCA_937124505.1 uncultured Alphaproteobacteria bacterium | reverse complement strand
TCTTCTTCGCCGCGAACCAGCAAGGTTCCGCTCTGATCCAGCACAGATACATTCTGTGCTTTCATGTCCGGGATGGCCGAAGAAACAAGAGATTGTATGGCCATGGCGCGTTTGCGATCAATCCGTTCCCCCGGTTCAACATTCAGGACAACGCTGGCGCGGGCTTCGATACTTTCACGGCTGAATAACTCCCGTTGCGGCAGTACGATATGAACACGGGCACTTCTGACGGTTTCCAGAGAGGAAATCGTTCGGGACAATTCTCCCTCCAGTGCGCGGACCTGATTGATATTCTGAACAAAGTTCGTCGTACCGAACCCCGATTGATTGTCAAAAATCTCATATCCCAGAGAGCCGCCATTGGGGAGGCCCGCCTCGGCCAGCAACATACGGGCGCGTCCGATTTCCGTGGCGGGAACCATGACGCGGGTTCCGTCGGTTGAGACATTGTAACGAATCTCTTCACTTTCCAGTTTCGCGGCAATAGCAGAAGAGTCGACCGTCGATAAATCGCTATAAAGCAATTTCAGGGACGGGGTGGAAATTCGCATGGAAATGAAGACAAAAAACACCAGTAATCCCAGGATAACAGCGCCCATAACCGCCAATCTGGCGGGGCCTAGTTTTCTGAGTGTTTCTAAAAAGCTGTTCACAGATTTCTCTCCGCGGGCGATGTGCCTAAAGAATCGGGTTTCGGGAATTGATGAAAAAATTTGAAAAACCTCACCATTGATCTTTAACTATACCTTTATTTTTATTTTATTTCCATGTTTGAAATGCATATTTTATGCCGGAATCAGTATAATGGAAAAAGATGGTCGGTTTTCTGTAATATAAACCAAATATTGACTTTTGAGGATTATATTGATACACTAAAAGTAGAAAAATGTAATATGCATTTTTCAGGTTAGGGTAAATATTATGATTGAAGCGGTCAATTCAGTATTAGCTAGCGCGCCGCTTGTCCGTCAGTATACGGAACAACAAAGCGGAGGAGCGCTGTCCAATAACTCTCAGGTGGAGAGCGTGAAGACGTTTGCGCAGGCTCCTTACATCAGTCCTTTCATCAGTGTCGATGTGAACTTTGATACCGCTGTAATTCTGTTGCGTGATGCGGAAACAGGCGATACGGTTCGCCAAATCCCGTCAGAAGGTGCTTTAGAAGCCCGCCGCAGAGAGCAGGTGACGGAACAGACCTCTCAACAGTCCCCTCTTGATCAGAACGTGCAACCCGTTGCGGAGTCCGCCGCTCCAGTTGAAACGGCTGCTCCCGTTAAGGCATCTGCGCCGGAGCAAACGGTAAATACGCCGATTTCCCAAAATGCCCTGTCAGCTTTTGCATCAGGGGCACAAGCGGCAACTGCCGGTGAAAACACCAGTTTTCAAACGTCAGCTTAATATGTTAAACAACGGTTGATTGTCCAGAAGGCGCGGAAGCGCCTTTATTTTTGTCGGACTCTTTCTTGTTTGAGGTCGCGTTTCTGGATTGTTCCATCAAACCGGCGGCAATCTCACGGTTGATATTAATCAGGATATCCAGTTTTTTCTTTTCCGGTTTTGTCAGAATCTCAACTTCCCGTTTGAAAATGAAATTAGCCAGATTCAGGATGTTACTCCGCAAATTAGCCGGCCGGTCATTCTCCGGGTTTTCGAGGGCCGTATCGTAAAACAGCATCCAGATCTGGCGGTTATATTTCAGGGCCTCTTCCAGAATTTCGGTCGTGACATGATCCCAGTCCGATTGCAGGTCTTGCAGGATTTTCGCTGATTTCAGGAGGACGCGGGCTTCCAGTTCGCTCTGGTTGGTGGCATGTTTTTGTGCATGATCGCCGTAAGTTCCGGCAGCACTGGCGTAGGGATTATCAGGCTTGCTGGGCATTTTTTATCAACTCCTGTTCATATAAGATAAGTTCCCGCGCATCTTTCATGGCTTTGTAATACTGGCCCTGAATGATTTTTTCATTAATCAGCAGGAAAAAAGCCGTTGTCGTTGGCGCGGCCTCCTGAATTTCACGCACCAGCTTGAAATATTTTTCGTGATATTCCTTGGGATTGCGCGCCAGATACATGCATTGTACCAGAAAATAAATCTGTTTGCAGGGGCTGTCGGCATCCTCTTCTTTCAGAACGTCTTTCTCACGCAAAATAGCGGCATCGCCGGCAATATGCAGGCGTGTTCGCTGCGAGTCGTTCGTGATGACGGCGGTACCGATGAGGATTTTTTCGTTTGGTTTTAAGTCGATTACAAGGGCCATAGAGGTTCTCTCTGTTAATAAAAAACGGCGGGTTCTCCACCATTAAAATATAGCATATATCATCTCTCGTAAAAAACAGGTTAATATTTTCTCTTCTCAAAATCATCCTCCCGCCAGTAGGCAGGTCTTTTAGCGGGGGGGATCATCTCCCATCCTTTATTCAAAATCTCCAGTTCCTCATCCAGAAACAGGCCGTGATCCATGATTAAATCACCGTCCAGATATATTTTCCCCTCTTTACCATACAGCATGGTTGTGATGTCCCAGTGCAGCAGGCTGCGATTGCTGTTATCAAAAGCGACAGGTTCTCCCATATAGTCTGTGGCTGTATAGGCATTGCCAAAAGCGACGTGAAAACTGCCGCCGATTTTTTCAACCAGGGCAATATTGGCGACGGGGCGTTTCAGGTGCGGGTTGGTGCCGATGGCCACCTCGCCGAGATATTTGCTGCCGTCGTCGGTTTCAAGGGCATCTTTCAGGATTTCTTCACCAATACGGGCTTTGTATTCAACGCATTTGCCGTCCTTAAAGGTCAGCTCCATGTCTTCAATGCGTTCACCTTTGAGCCTTCCGGCAGGCGTAAACACACCCTTTGCCACGATTTTTCCATTGGCGCTGTCCCTGATCGGCGCGCTGAACACTTCCGAGCCGGGCACATTGCGTGCAATCAGGGAATTGGCAAAGGTCATGCCGTCGATACTGAGTGTCAGGTCAGTTCCATCATTATTTGTGAAGCGTAATTCTCTGCCTTTGTTGAGTTTTTTGATGAGATGCTTGTGCGCCTTGTCAATATATTCCCATGGCTGATCACACATTTCAAAAAAGAGCTGGAGGTAGTCTTCATAAGGAATATTGTCAAATTCTGCATCTCTGGGCGTGGGGATACAGGTTAGCGTGTAATGGATTTCACCGCTCATGATGCGATCATGAACGGGTTTGAGCAGGGATTGCAGGTAGTGATCCTTACTATCTTTGATTTCAGGAATATCTTCCTGCGGAAGTCCAGGGACAATCACCATGCGTTTTGTCACAGGTTCCCAGCACTTGCTCGTGCGCTCTGCAATCTTTTGAATGGCGTCTTTATCAATGCGATTCAGTAAATGCGCCTTGAAAAAAGAATCTGCGAAGATTACGTCGAAATGTTCTTTTTCATCGACCAGGCGTTTAAAAACGACCTCAACGACGGAGCGGACGTTTTCGCCAATATGCAGCATGCCATAATCATTCTGACCAGACTGCATGTTATAAACCTTGTTCGCCAGACTGAGAATTAATTCCCGGTCAACGGGCGGGCTGTTTTGCTTATGCCAGCTTTTTACGTCATAGGAGCGATAGAATTCGAGGAACTCTTCATCCATGTGCAGGCCGGTATCATGGATCATCAGCAGGCGTTGAGTTTCCAGCAGGGCGTTTAGGGCAACATCAATATATTCCAGCTCCCCTTGCAAACCATCCAGAACGCTGCCGAGATAATCTTTGTAGAGCGTTTCTTCCCGGATATAGCTGCGGATATCATCTACACGTTGTTCAAAGGCAGGGGAAATGTCTTTCAGGCAATAGGTCATGATACAATTGAATCATTATTCGCAGGAGACGGCAAGGATATACAGATAATTTTATTTCATCAGGTTCAAGAATTATAAAGCCAAACAGAGCCGTCATCCCGGAAGTTAGCAAAGACTGGTTGCTTTAGCAGCCTTGGCTTTGGTTACTGTCCGGGATCCATTTCAAAGCCGGGATGAATTTTGTCATAGATCCCGGATGGCAAGTCTCTCTAAAACCTTCAGTTAAAGCTCGACATAACCTCCGGGATGACGGCTGGGGAAGTGAACAGGAACTCTATTAGCAAATATGGGGCTGGATTTCTGACCGCTAAACAGCGTATAACAAAGCATGATTTCAATTCTTTATGTAGCAGCGGGAGGGGCCCTGGGCGCGGTTTGCCGGCATGGTGTGAATGTGGGCGTTGCCAGCCTCCTGAAACAGCCAACGCATTATGGCACACTCACCGCAAATGTCTTGGGCTGTTTGATTATGGGGGCCTTGGTGGCTCTGTTTGCCCGTTACGGCAATCCGTCACAGGAAGTCAGGTTGCTTTTGACAGTAGGATTCCTGGGAGCCTTTACAACTTTTTCAACGTTTTCGCTTGAAACGGTGAATATGTTTACACGCGGCGATACGTATGGCGCGGCGGTCTATGTCTTTGCCTCTGTGATATTGTCTGTCAGTGCCGTGATGCTTGGCAGTTTTCTTGTCTGGAAAGTAGGGTAATACATGAATAGTGCCAAACATATTGAGGTCACCGAAGCCCATAACGGGCAACGTCTGGATCGCTGGCTGAAACGGGAACTCGGCGCTGTGCCGCAATCCCTGATTTTTAAAATCATCCGGACCGGGCAGGTGCGTGTGGACGGCAAACGTGCCAAGGCAGACCAGAAGCTGATAACCGGGCAGGACATACGCATTCCCCCCGTCAAGGTTGAAACAACCGAGAAAAAAGGCCTGAGCGATAAAGACCGGGAGTTTATCAAGTCGCTGGTGATCTATGATGATGGTGACTTGATCGCACTGAACAAACCGGGAGATATCGCCACGCAGGGCGGTACGAATACCTTTCGGCATATTGACGGATTATTGGAAGGCTTGAAAAACAGGAAGGGCGTGGTACCGCGTCTGGTGCACCGTCTTGATAAAGAAACCAGCGGCATTTTGTTACTGGCCAGATCCGCGGAAGCCGTGCGTGAACTGGGCTTTATGTTCAAGGGAAAAGACGTTGAAAAACGCTATATGGCCCTCGTTTCTCCCGTTCCGGATGTCTATGAAGGTACGATCAATGCGCCGCTGTTAAAGGCCGGAGGGAAAGACCGGGAGCGTATCATGGTCAGTGATGACGGACAAAAGGCCATTACGGATTATAAGGTGGTGGACCACGCCGGGAAGAAGGTCGCTTTTATTGTCTTTCGCCCCGGAACAGGACGGACGCACCAGATCAGGGTTCATGCCGCGCAGGTATTAAACGCGCCGATTCTCGGAGACAAAAAATACGGCTTCAAAGCGGAACTTTTTGATGGTCAGTTACAGACAAAGCGCACGCATTTACATGCTTACAGCTTGTCTTTCAAGCACCCTGTGACAAAGAAATATATAGAATTGACGGCCCCCCTGCCGCCGGATTTGAAAAAAAGCTGGAAAAATTTCGGATTTAGCGAAAAAATTGAACGTTCACTTTTTGAAGATATCGCATGAGATTAGTTCTAAAAATTATTTTATATTTCTTTCTGGGCGTCGCCGCGCTGTTTGGTATGGGCGTGGTCATCCTCTCCACCTACTCAGGAAATTCGGAATCCTGGCGTAAGCAAGTGCAAGACATTGCATCATCTGTGACAGGACGGCAGGTTGCCATCCGCGAATTTAATGATGCGACTATATTTCCTTATCTGAAATTTGACGGGGGGTATATTTTTGCGGCTCCCTATGCAAACATCGAAGGGACGCAACTGGATGTCAGTCAAACCGTGATCATCAGAAAGCTTGAGTTTTCACTGCCATTCTGGTCGATTTTTTGGGGAAGGCCTGTTTTTAACCATTTGCGGGTTGAAGAGCTGCTTCTGGGCGGCGTTAAAGGATTTTCCATTGACTTGGTTCAGATCGAAACACCTCAAGATACATCCCCCAGACTAGCCATCACGGGAATGTTAAAGGACAAGCCGTTTGCCGTTTATCTGGGAATGGAGAAAAAGGGCAGCGGTTATGCGCCGAAACAAGACATGCCGATATCTGCAACCATTAACGATGCGGAAATTCAAGGGGTTCTGAAAATTACCAATGAAGCGGCATCCATAGAGTCTCTTGCCTATGAATACAATGATTTGAGCCTTTCAGGGGGATTGCAGGTCACACTGGACAAAGGGGTATCTTTGTCCCTTGAGAAAAACGGGTCACCGTATCTTGAGATTACCCAGCCTCTTGAAAAAAGTGAAGAATTGCCGGAAGGTGTGGTGGAACTTGGAACTTTAGCTGATGTGACAGCAAAAAATATTGTAATCAGTTTTTGTGAAGTTACAGGATTACCTTATCTGTATGTGAAAAATCAGACACAGGAACAAGAGGCTGTTGTATGCGAACGAAATAAGGATGACGAGGAAAATAAGCCTATTATCCTTGATCTTAAGGAAAGTATTCCTGTAAAGGATGAGGCGGCGGCCCCTGTAGATGAAACAGAGTGAAGGGCTTATGACAGGGGCAGATGGTCTTGAGCGTTGCTGGTGGTGCGGCAATGATCCTCTTTATATAAAATATCATGACACGGAATGGGGGCGGGAACAAACAGACGATATTCGTCTGTTTGAGAAGCTTTGTCTGGAAGGGTTTCAGGCCGGACTAAGCTGGATTACAATTTTACGAAAGCGGGAAAATTTCAGGGCGGCGTTTGACGGATTTGATTTTTATAAAATCGCCGCTTACTCGGAAAAAGACGTTGAGCGTCTGATGGAGAATGCAGGGATTGTGCGACACAGAGGCAAAATCGAGTCGGTGATCAATAATGCAAAATACATGATAAAGCTGGTGGAAGAACACGGCTCTTTTTATAATTTTTTGCAGGAATTTAAACCTGACAAGGAAAAGCGCCCAAAGATCGTCACTTATGAAAGTCTTGCTCAAATCAGCTCATCACCTGAGTCAATTGAGTTGTCCAAGGCTCTGAAAAGACGCGGGTTTTATTTTGTGGGGTCAACAACGGCATATGCCTTCATGCAGGCGATGGGGATGGTGAATGACCATCTGGAGGGATGTTTTGCACGCAAGGACTGTAAAACCTGCTAACATAAACCATGAGCGACGGAGAACAGGAAGACGACGCCCAGAAGACCGAAGACCCCACCCAGAAAAAACTGGATGAGGCGCGTAAGCGTGGGCAGGTTGCCTTAAGCCGTGAGGTGAATAACTGGATTATGCTGCTGGCGGGGACGTTGCTTGTGGCTGGCATGGCGTCCTGGATCATGGCGGATTTGGCGGACATGATGCGGGTTTTCATATCTCAGGCGCATGAGATGCCGGAACTTCCCGGCGGACTGCGTGATTTGCTGGGCGGGATTGTCTTGCAGGTGCTTTATATTCTTGCCTTTCCCCTGTTATTTTTGATGTTTGCGGCATTTATCGGGCCATTTATGCAGGTAGGGCCAATCTTTTCTCCTGAAAGTCTGATTCCGAAAATAGACAAGATTTCTCCCATCAAAGGGTTCAACCGCATCTTTTCCCTGCGGTCTCTCATGGAGTTTTTTAAGGGGGTTTTAAAACTCGGACTGGTCGGTGGGGTTGGCTTTTTCCTTCTTTATCCTTTCTTCGGGGGGATTGAGCATCTGGTCGGAATTCCTTTTCCCACGTTTCTTGATGAACTGCACGTCCTTGTTTTGCGCATGTTGTCCGGGGTTTTGGTGGTTCTTCTGGTCGTGGCCATTATTGATCTGGCGTTTCAGCGGCAGCAACACCACCAGAAAATGCGGATGTCCAAGCGGGAGGTCAAAGATGAATACCGTCAGGCGGAGGGGGACCCGCAAATCCGGGCGAAGCTGCGGCAGCTTCGTAGTGAACGTGCCAGAAACCGGATGATGCAGGCGGTTCCTGAAGCAGATGTGGTGATTACAAACCCGACCCACTTTGCCGTTGCCCTGAAATATAAGCCGGAAGAAATGGATGCGCCGGTCTGTGTCGCAAAAGGGCAGGATCTTATTGCTCAACGCATTCGTGAAATCGCCAAAGAGCATGACATTATTATTTACGAAGACAAGCCGCTTGCCCGGTCTCTGTTTGCGATGGTTGAAATTGACCAGACCATCCCCGCCGAGCAATATAAAGCCGTGGCAGAGGTTATCTCTTTTGTTTTCCGCAAGAAGGGGCGGTTATAGGCTTTGTAATTTCTCCAGTAATTGTTGTGCGCTGGTCATTGTGCTTTTCAGGGAGCCTGTTTGGGGGGCATTCTTATAACGCTCGAACATATAACGCTCGAACATAAATATGAGGGTACTTTGCGCTATCTCATTCTGCTTCAAATTTTCATAGGCATAGGCGATCTGCAGGTATATGCGTGCTTCATAGTATTCACTCATTTCGCCGCCTCTTAAGGAAAGATAGTGTTTTGCAAGGGGGATATAATCTCCCTGCTGATTCTTCTTTCTTAGAGAGCCTCCAAGCTCTTCCAAAAGGCTGGCAATGACATCGCCTTTTTTGCAATTTGCACATCGATGAAGTGGTTTATTATAATCTGGATATGTTTCCAGCGCATAAAGTTGCATGGGGCTGAAATCATCAATACCGAGATAAGAGAGATTCATCAGATTAATGCCATTAACAATAATATCCGGATTGGACGGATTGTTTAAAATAGCAAGGTAGGCCGTTTTATAAAATTTGCGGTTATTGTCTTTGATTTCTTTTTCCGTGCAACAGCGTTTTTCGGATTGCCAGTAAGCAATTAACTCATCGTAATTTGTAATTTTAACATGATCGGCTTGCACATGATTCCACCAAAAGGGCTTGGGGGCGACACGTTCGAATTCTGTTTCATAGACGTCATTTTCTTTTTCTGTAGCCAGTGCCGTTACAGGAATCGTTTCAGGCATTTTATATTTTTTGTCAATTAGATAATAGTGAATGCCCCATGCGACAAAAGCAATGCCGAGTAAGCCAATTAGTGTGTTTTTGTTCATCTGGATGTCCGTTGATTATTCTGGAATTAAAACAAGGGTAGTATGATTATGCAAGGGAAGAAAAAACGGCTATACCGTTCGTGCTTATTTTCTGGCATGATGAACAAATCATGACTCAGTCGATTGATCACTCCAAATTCATAGAGAAATATGATGTTAAGAAAAAGCTCTTTCGGGACCTGAATAAGCCGGATCCGTTTAATGTTGTGATCATGACGTTATTATTCGTGATTTATGTCAGCATTTTTATGTTTACGCTGATTTCTCTGAACGTCAGTACGGACATGGTCTTTCTGACGGGGAGTATTTTTGCGGCGTTCACTATTCTGACGTTTTTGTTTCACAAATTCTTTTACTGGCGCAAGCGGGAGCAGAGGCTGGGACAGGTCTTGCAGAACATATTCGTGGGCAGCCAGAGTTCCCGTATGATTACAGATATGAAGGGCGTTACGTTTTATTATAACGAAAATATGGCGGAACTCTTTGGCGCGTCTCAAAAAGATATCAACCTGATTAATATTCAGGCATTGGCCAGGCTCTCCGAAGATAATCCTGAAGCCGAAGAAAATTTTGCGTTGTTGCTGGACCAGGCTGAGCGTGGGATGTCCAATTCTATTGAATTGTTTACCATCCTTAACGAAGAAGAAAAAATATTTGAAGTGACGGTACAACCGGTTCCCAACTTCCCGGAGTATATTCATTGGCGGATTGAGGATATTTCCCAGCGGCGTTTGATAGATCAGGGCATCCGTGAGGAACGGGAAAAGCTGATTGATTTTACGGATAATGCGCCAGTGGGATTTTTCTCTGTTGATGAGCAGGGGCGCTTTGTCTTCGTCAATGCGACCTTTGCCAGATGGGTCGGGGAAGACATTGCTACTTTACTGGAAGGAGGGCGGTTGCATACCTATTTTGCGGAAATGCCCGAAAATGTTTCACCGTATGATATTAAGTCCGGTGGCGGGATGCGCCAGATTTCAGAAGTAACGATGAAAGGGCCTGCCGGCAAGACGTTTTACGCGGCCATTAATCAGACTGTTGTGAGAGACGAATTCGGACGCGTGCGAACGCGGGCTGTTGTCAACGATTTGACATCTGAACACACTATGCGTCAGGCTTTAAAGGCATCTGAGGACAAGTTTCAGCGCTTTTTTGACGAGGCACCGCTTGCGATTGCGATCGTGACATCTGATGGGCATATCGAGAACTATAATTATGTTTTTGGGCAAATGCTGGGAGAGGCAAAAGCTGAGAAAAGTAATTCGGAAGATCATCTGAAAAATGTTATTGCGCAAGATGATCTGCGGGGCGTTCTGGAGCAATTGAAGCGGCTGCATCAGGAAGAACGCATGAAAGCGCCTATTGAGATCATGCTCTATCCGAAATCACACGAACCGATTGCCGTACAGATGTTCGGTCGCAAGTTCAGGGACAGTCAGAATATTGTGTTGCACTTCATTGATGTGACACAGAAAAAAGCTCTGGAGGAGCAGTTTGCCCAGTCCCAGAAAATGCAGGCGATTGGCCAGTTGGCAGGTGGGATCGCGCACGATTTTAATAACCTTTTGACGGCCATGACGGGGTTTTGCGATTTGCTGTTATTGCGACATAAGCCCGGCGACCCCTCCTTTTCGGATATTATGCAGATCAAGCAAAATGCTAACCGTGCTGCAAATCTGGTTCGTCAGTTATTGGCTTTTTCCCGGCAGCAGACGTTGCAACCAAAAGTGCATGATATTACGGACATCCTGACGGAGTTATCACATCTGCTCCGCAGATTGATTGGTGCAAATATTGAACTGGAAGTCCTGCATGGTCAGGATATAGGGCTTGTCAAGATTGATGAAGGCCAGATGGAGCAGGTATTGATTAACCTGTCTGTGAATGCCCGTGATGCGATGCAGTCCAGAGGGGGCGGTCGCCTGACAATTCGAACGTTTGCATACGAAAATGAAAAGCCGCGGGATTTGTGGGAAGAGGAAATGCCGCCCGGCAAATGGGTGGCCATTGAGGTGCAGGATAACGGCTGCGGTATTCCGGAAGAAAACCTGTCCCGCGTCCTGGAACCGTTTTTTACAACGAAAGATGTAGGGCAGGGAACCGGTCTGGGATTGGCGACGGTTTACGGGATTATCCGCCAGACGGGAGGATACCTGGATGTGAAAAGTGAAGTCAATGTCGGGACGACATTCACAATTTATCTGCCAGGCATTGTATCGGAATCAACTGAAGATGAATTTGGTGATACCGTCGCACTTATTCCGGAACAACCAAAAGACCTGACTGGTACGGCATGCATTCTGCTTGTTGAAGATGAAGATGCTGTGCGGACGTTCAGCACGCGGGCCTTATTTAACAAGGGATATGAAGTTCTGGCCGCCGAAAGCGGCGAACATGCGTTGAACATGATGAAGGGTGAAGATGCCAAAGCTATTGATTTGCTGATTACAGATGTTGTCATGCCGAATATGGACGGGCCGACACTGGCGCAGCGCTTGCGGCAGGATAATCCAAAATTGAAAATCATTTTTATCTCCGGCTATACCGAAGACAAACTCAAAGATCATCTGGGAGAGAATATTTCGTTCCTGCCCAAGCCGTTTACTCTGAAGCAATTGGCTGAAAAAGTGAAAGAGGTTCTGGATAGTTAGGGAAGGGGAAATTCGAAGTTAGAAACCAGAAGGAAAAATCCAGTTTCTAACGTCTTTCTTCTAATTTTTAATATTTAACAGAGCAGCCGTAAGGTGCTGTTTGTGCCGGGTTGACTTCCTCACCGGCATTCAGGCTGTCCAGAGCCGCCAGGACATAGTTTTGTGCGCCTTCCACACCGTCCTGACTTACGGAAGGATTGTCGTCAATCGCGCCTTCATAGGCCAGATTACCTTCCGCGTCGATGACAAACATATGAGGTGTTGTTTTTGCTTCGTATAATTTGCCGATTTCGCCAGATACATCCATAATGCGGGTCGTGGCGTTTGCACCGACATCTTCCACAATTTTTTGTGCTTCTTCAGGTGAGACATATCCCTGCTTTCCCTCTGCGGAAGAAACGATAGTCAGCCAGACGGCGCCGCCGTCAACGGCTTCTTTCTGGGCATTTTGCATGTTGTGGGAGTCGTAATGTTTAACAACGTAAGGACATTGATGGTTTGACCATTCCAAAACGACGTTTTTCCCTTTGAAGTCACTTAGCTTGATTTCTTCACCGTGAATGTCGGTCGCGACAAAGTCCGGGGCCGGCTGGCCGATTTCAGTCGCTGCATGTGCGCTGATCGGGGCGATCAGCAAGGCCAAAGCAAATAAGGATTGTTTAATCATGTGTGTGGTCTCCGTTTTTTGTTGAAGGTTAAAACTCATTATTTGTCCAGTGTTTCCGCAACGATTCCGGGCGATAACAACTGGGGCAAAAGCTTGGGCGCTGGCCTTTTTCCCGTCTCGGGATCTGGCCGCCCATAATAAACATAGATCGGAACGCCGTTACGTCCAAATTTATTCAGATATTTTGTAATTTCACCGTCATGGCTGGTCCAGTCCCCGACAAAATAGGTAATATTGCGGTCTTTCATGATTTTCCGGGTCTCGGGGATATCAATTGCGCGGTAGTGATTGACCTTGCAGGTTACGCACCAGGCCGCTGTCATTTCAACAAAGACCGGATTGTCGGTCATGAGAGCCGTATCAAGAGCCTCGGCAGAGTAGTCTGCGCCAAATTCCGGCATGGGTTTATCTTTAACGATTTCAATCATCTGAATTTGATACAGGCTGTAAATCATACTGCCGCTAATTGTTGAAAGGGCAAGCAACATCAGTATCGCTTTTTTGCCCCCATTTGCGTGTTCGGCGTGACGGAACAGCCAGATGGTGAAGGTCAGCCCCAGTAAGCCAATCAAGGGGGTGGCGATGCCGTTCATACCTGTTTCCTGTGTTAAAATCCAGAGCAGCCAGATAACGGTGGCAAACATTGGGAATGCCAGAAATTCCTTGAAGGTGACCATCCATTGTCCCGGATGCGGCATCATTTTTTGCAGGGCCGGAACAAAAGAGATTAACAGATAAGGCAGTGCCAGTCCAAACCCCAGCGCGGCAAAGACGCTCAGAGCAATGATTGTCGGCTGGTTCAGGGCGTAAGCGAGGGCCGTGGCCATAAAAGGGGCCGTGCAGGGCGTGGCAACGGTCGTGGCCAGAATGCCGGTCATAAAGGAGCCGCTGATTCCTGCGGTTGTTTGCCCCTGTCCTATACTCATCAACCTTGTGCCGAATTCAAAATAACCGGAAAGGTTCATCCCGATCAAAAAGAACAAATAGGCCAGCAGAAGGATGACAACCGGGTCTTGCAAATGGAATCCCCAGCCGATACTGCTGCCTCCTTCTTTCAAGGCAATCAGGAGACCGGCAATGGCCAGCATGGAGAGAATGACCCCGGCAGTATAGGCGATTCCGTGTTTGCGGGCCTCGGCTTTGCTTTTTTGAGAAATCCTGGAAATGCTCAGGGCCTTCATGGACAAAACCGGGAAAACGCAGGGCATCAGATTCAGGATCATTCCGCCGATAATGGCGAAGAGGATCGCGGAGAATATGTTGGTCGGGAGTTGTTCTGCCGACTCAAATTCAATCTGATTTAGAGTTTTTTTTTCTGTCGGGGATGTGGTCGTCTCTGTTGATGCCTCTGCGGGGGAGGTAAGTTCCGGGTCAATCTCAGAGCCAAAGCGCTGGCCGGTTCTCTTGTCAATCAGGACGAAAACACCGCCTTTGTTTTTTATTCTTTCCAGTTCAAATTTGCCGCGCTGTTGTTTGTAAATAATACGGTTGTTCTCAAGCGTGATCTCCGGTTCGGCGGCGGCTTCAACAAGGCCGTATTCATAAGGAAAGAAATGGAGGGTATGCTGTTTCAGGCCTGCTTCATGGTTGTCCGTCAGGATATCCAGGACCAGCATATCGTCCTGCTCATACATTTTGCTTTGCCAGGGATTAATATCTTTTTTGATGGGCATGAAGGATCTTGCTTCAGTAATGAAATCCAATGGTACAACGTTCAGGTCGGACGTGGTTGTCTCGGCGTTTAGAGTAATGGTCTGGGTGGATGTTTCCGGAATGCAGATTTCCTTGCAGACCAGAATGTCAAAACGAACCGGGATGTCTATCGGCCCTTCCGCCAATGTATCGGGGGCCTGCAATTCCTGATAAAGCATGACATCGCCTTCATATCCGTAACTTACAAGAATCTCGAAAGGCAGGGGCTTCGGAGTCGGCCATTCCAGTTCAGACATTTTAAATCCATCCGGTAAGGCCCAGTCGGCGTGCATCGGCTCACCTGAATCACCTGGATTTTTCCAATAGGTGTGCCAGTGTGGCCGTATAATCTGTTCAATAATCAGGGGGATTTTTTCACCCGGTTTAATTGTCCGTTCGCTGGAGTAAACCTTGATAAAGACATTCTGTTCGGTTTTGTCCCAGTCTATCTTATGTTGATGTTCCAGAAGCGCCGTCCTGACCCCTTCCATAGGGTCATCCTCTTCCATCGCAAAAGCCGGAAAGCCCAGGAGAAGGATAAACAGGGGAGCCAGAAGTGTGTGTAATGTCATCGTGCGCATCTTCATAATCTATTGTTCTATTCGTCGTCTGTCGAGTGATGGTTACAGGAAAATTTTTGGTTTTGGTACGTAAATATAGATGCAGTCTTCCGAAACCCTCGTCATTGCATGCGTTATGCATGCAATCCATAGATTACACGGATAAGCCGTGTAATGACGGTGTCATAGGGGTTTTAGAGAGACTTGCCATCCGGGACGACGAAAGATGTCGGTTGATGGGGATTTATATCTTCCCACCCGTCAATTTCGTCATCGCGAGCGACCAACGGGAGCGTGGCGATCCAAAAAGCTTTGGTCTCTCTAGATTGCTTCGTCGCCTGCGGCTCCTCGCAATGACGGAAAATAAGCGCTTTTCAAAAATTGACCGGTGGCAAGGA
>CAKZKV010000188.1 GCA_937124505.1 uncultured Alphaproteobacteria bacterium | reverse complement strand
GCGCCGTTGTGGATAGTCACAAGGAAATCCCCTATGTCACGGCAGACCTTGAAACGCTGCGGCACACAGATTTTCTACCATTTCAGCATGTAGTAAGAGAACTGAAGGATCAAGACATTTGGGGCATGGTGGGGCATTGCATCTATAACGCTCTTGATCCGGACTTGCCCGCCTCCCTCTCGCCTAAGGTGATTCAGGAAATTATCCGCGGAGAGATCGGCCTGAGCGGCCTGCTTTTCAGTGATGACCTGTCCATGGGCGCACTGGAGTCTTATGGGGACGTTGCTGCGCGGGCCAAGGCCTGCCTGCAAGCCGGATGCGATATCGCGCTTTACTGTCACGGCGATCTGGAGGAAATGAAAGCCATCGTTCAGCGGATTTCATAATTTTTTCTTTTTTTTCATCCGGCCATAAAAAAACCCCGCCAAAGCGGGGGGGTATAGTGAAAGGGAAAAGAGTTTCACTTTTTTGACCACACTAACCGGAATAAACAAGACAACCGCCCTCATATCGAAGGCGGTTGTTTTACATTAACTGATCAAAAACTCAAATTCTTTAAACTTTGTTCACATGTAAAGAAAGGCTTAATATAATTGGCGAGATGTGGCAATTTTCCAGCCTCTTGCGTTAATTGCAATAGAAAAGATTCCCATCCCGTTACTTGATATAGGATTTCTTTTGCTTGCTCATATTCAGTAGGATTTAAAATCTTCTTACCATAGGATGCATGTATAAATGGAACATTTGCATTATGTGCTAAAAAACCATCTTTGAAAAAACTATCGCCAACGTAAAAGCACCGTTTTCTTATTGTATTCAATATAGTTTTGTATGCCGTATCTTTTAGTTTAAGTTTTGATCGAATAGCATTTACAGTTTGAATTGCTTGCATATTATCATCTGATATTTTTGAAAGTAATTCTGAGATGTCAATAGTTTCATCCAGTTCAATTTCAAATACATCCTTTAAATTCACATTCTCAGCAATCTCTTTATTTGTTTTAGAAATATCTAAAATAATTTCAGCTAGAATAAATGGATGGGGTTTTTGAAGAAAAAAGCATTCATCTTCGGGATGAAAGGGGAATGTTTTTTGTCGCGTTTTCTTAAGGGGCGTATATGCTTTTTGGTATGGCCATGAGTAAGTGGCCTCAATTATACCATCTAATTCCAACCACTTTGCCGCATGTGCCGCCGCGTTTTCAGTTGCTTCTGTCGCAATAAATAAACGCGCACCTTGTCGTTTAAGATCATGCAGCATACTTATTGTTTCACTGTAAGCGTACTTTTTCGTAAGTGCTTCACTCACTTGTAGGCGTAATTTAATAGCGCGCTCGATTATTTCATTCCGCCCAGAAATTTCTTGAAGACAAGAGAGGTTTTGCCATACATCATCATCCCAATCCGATCCCAACAAAGTGTGAGCTTGAGAAATCTCTGAACAAAGTTGACTTGTCTCTATGCGTATTCCTTGCCGCTCGGCTTCTGCTTGGATAAAAGAAATTGCTGATGCCATCGCACCGCCATACTCTAGAACCTCATCATAAAGGGTATTATGAAGATCAAAGATAAAAATGCTGTCTTTTATCTCAAACAAGACTTAGGAGGCTTTCTTTAGAAGAATATCGCCAAAAGCATCTTCATTACGCTCAGTAATGACTTTGGCATGTCCGTCAAATCCTTCATATTTGGCTAATTTGACAACCGGGTCTTTTAGGGCGGCATATCCTTCTGCCGTCATATAGGACAGACTTGTACGCTTTAGAAAAGTCCACACAGATGTACAATCATGCGTTAGAGCTTTTTGTCCTGTTGGCAGTACAGCATTAATCCCAATACCAAAATTCCCCATTACAATTGGGGTTGTCTCACCAATAAGGATTTCACCTGTATGCTCTAGTTTATCCAAAACGTCATTGGAATTTTCAACCTTCATGACTAAGTGCTCAACAGCATATTCGTTACAGAATTCAATGGCTTCTTCCATACTGTCACATAGCATGATGCCGCCATAACAACTAAAACCCGTTTCACAGAACTCTTTGCGTTGTTGTGGTAAGCTTTGTACAATCTCTGGCAAATATCCTATAACAGCATCTGCAAGCTCTTTGGAAGACGTGACAAGAATAGATGCTGAATCCGGGCCATGTTCTTGTTCATTTATTAAATCAAGTGCTGTATTCCATGGATCGGCTGTGTGGTCTGCTAAAATAAGAGCTTCACTTGAACCTGCAGGCATGCCCGGATTGATGATATCTCCTAGAAGTCTTTTGGCGGCTGAAACATAGGGACTACCAGGGCCGTTGACCTGTGCAACTTTAGGAATTGTTTCTGTACCATAAGCCAACGCAGCGATAGCCTGTGCACCACCCGCCTTATAAACATCGCGAACACCACAAATATCAGCAGCCACTAATGAGGCAGAATCAAGTCCGCCATCAGGTGTTGGCGGCGTACAAACAGCTATTTTCTTGACACCTGCAATTTTAGCTGGTGAGCACAGCATATACATTACAGAAGGAAAAGCTCCTTTTCCTCTTGGTACATATAAACCAACCGATGGAATGGCAGTGACTTTTTCTCCGGCAAATTGTCCCGGTTTCACTTCTTCCATCCATTGCTTTTCGACACGATCCATCTGTTGTTGGTGATGAATACGAACATTCTCTGCACAAACACGAATGGCGTCTATAATCTCTGGCTCTAGTGTCTTATAAGCGTTATCAAAGTCTTCATCTGTTGCTTTGAGCCCACCTTTTATTTCAGAATGGTCTAGTTGCGCCGCGTATTTAATCAGCGCAGAATCACCATTTTGTTTGACATCCTCTATGATCGGCTTAACCGTTTCCGTGACATCTTTAATATCTGCCTCAGCACGACGCAAAATTTTATTTTTTTCATCTACCGAGAGGGTATTGAGTTTCCAATAATTTATTTTCATCATACACCTTCTTATTTATATTGCTTAAATCAATGTTGCTTTGACTCCTGGGGGCAAACCTTTTCGATATGGATTAACCGCAAGGCTTTCTTTCACGGCCTTGCCAAAAGAGGAGAATGTTTGCTTCCACATTTCCTCAACAGCGACATCCGCAGAAGGAATTCCTATAATTATGCTTGAACTGCTCCCGCCTGCAAATCCGTCAAAGAAATCATCCAAATCCTCAGAAAAAAGTTTGCCGTGAACAGTATGACCAATCAGATAGTTTTTCTTAAAATCTTTATAGGATTGATTATAAGGTACAAACTTCCAAAATTTCCTTCCCTCTGTACTAATACCTGCTCGTACTTGCTGATTATTTTCGAAATCTTTTTTTGTATGCACGCTGCTACCTGCACCATTTGCACCATCGAGCTCCATTCTTACTTTTAGAATTTCCAAATAAGCACGTCCAATTACCATTCCCATATCTTCTAAAACAACATGGCTGGAGCTTAATTTGGTCGCAATAAATATGGCTTCCGTATATAAATCAGCTTCTTTTGCAAAACCATCAAGAAAATCTGCAATATCATTTATATTACATCTATTCTCATCCTGAATACTATCATCGACGCGCATTTCAATCATTTTGAAGCCTGCAGGTTTTTTAAGATCAATAAAAAACTCGACCTCACTCTCGGCTGTTTTACGAGAGACTCTTGCTGTCGTTGCGGTCACATCTTTAATATCTAGTGATCCTTGTCCTTGAATTGTCGGAGCGTCCGTTTTAGATTCCCGTGTTTTACAAACATCTTGAACATTATTAGGTTTCTCTAAGCACTTGCTAAGTGCTATACCAATAGCACGGAAGAGCCCTTCCCAAGTATGGTGAGTATCTTCATGGCTGCAAATACGGACATAAATATCTGCCTCCATACCTTTGCTAATCCCGTCTAGTAAATCTTGCAAGGACTGACCACTGTCAATCTGTTCACACCGTAAATTTAAAAAGTAATCTAATTCAACATCAAATACGACTTCCATAGTCACTTGCGGGTTAGCAGAATTCTGTTGGATATAAACTTCTACACTTCCATCATCAATCATTCCCAAAGCTGCAGCTTCATCACTTGTAAAGGCAAGAGCTTTAATTTCCTGTCCTAACATACGTCCTAATTCTCGCCAGTTTTCATTATTCCAGCTTAGGTCAATCGCTACGCCTAGACGCCAAGCAATGTGCTCAATCATGTGGCTCACAAAATGATTGGAGGTGATGATTTTTTTATTTTTTACACCTTCCTTTTCATCAAAGAAAAGGTGAATATAATTTTCAGTAGAATTATTTTGTTGCATTAGTTCTGGCATATTGATCCTTATTAATTTAAGTTACATTTATCTATAAGTTTAAATATTTGATTTAAGTCTTCCCAATACAAGGCGATGTCATTCTTTGTTTTTTCAAAGGTATCGGAATGTACATTTTCCATGCTTTGCTTCATAAGTTCTATTTGTGCATTAGCCCCATTACATAGATAGTCAAAAGCCTTGTTATACTCGTTGTTTTCAAGAAGACAATGTCCTATTTCTAAGAAAAGGTTAGCTATACTTTCTTGCTCATTTACTAATTTGTATGCTTTTAAGGCTTTCTGATATAAAGCTTGTTTATGCTCAGGGTTATTCTTCTTATATCTTGCGGCCAAAATATAAAAAAAAGCAGCCGAATGCTTATCCATTAATAAAAAATCATCTGCGACTTCAGTGTAAATTCTGGAAGCAGCATCATAATCTTGAGCGTTTAAAGCTTTTTCAGCCCATAAAACCCGTTTTTCTTTTAGATTATCCATATCGTATATATAGTTGAATTTATTCAAAAAGACAAAGAATGAATTTCTACACAACTGATTTTATATTAACACCTCATTTATATATATTGTTGGCATAGGTTTCTTGTTTGATGGTTTATTGAAGCTTGACCGAAATCCAATAAAATCATAGCTTTAACCTGAAGTCTCTAGTTTAAGAGATTTTGGGGCGTGATTTCCCCTACCACAGCGGCCTAATCAGCATCAGGCCGTTATCAAGGATGCTGCTTTCTCGACTTTGTCGGGGAGGCGGCGGAATACAATAGCGCTTGCGTGAATACGCTGCGCCGTTCTGTGGACGGAAATCAACTCCCCGGCTGTGAGAAATCACAGCCGTTTTTCCGTTTGAAAGAGGAGTTAAAATATATGTATGTAATGTTTAGAACTTTACTATTTATAGGTTGTTTATTTTTCGCTCATGAATCCGAAGCAGAAGTCTTTGTAAGTTCACAGCAAGGAATTTTTTTAAAAAACTTTGAAATAGAAATTCAGCCAAGAGAATTACGGTATTTTAGGATTTTACCCGAAAATGAAAATTTCGTTGCTGGTTTAGAAACGCGTATTAATGTTGGCTCACCCTTTCCAAATATTAGCGCCTTTATATGCGATGAACATAATTTGAATTTGTATAAAAACGGAAATGAGGCGAATTGTTTTGGGATGTCAAAAGGAAATAATCAATTTTCATTTAAAGCAAACCGATATAGCCCTTCTGAACATTATTTGGTTTTAGATAATAGATATGCGCTTTTTATAAAAAAACACGTAAATGTAAGCATTTATGCTCATATCAATTTACCTTCTGAAATGGTGCACACATTAAAAAGTAGCTTTGAAGAAATGCTGACCTTGATACATTACCTTTTTATTGCTCCGGATTTTGATTTAAACCTTGCCTCTTGTGAGCAAGAAAATGCTTTTTCTGCAACAAAAGACGGCGATATTACAATATGTTCTGAATTAATTTACGGATCGCTTGAAAATAAAGGGGCTTTTGTCAGTATTTTATTTCATGAATTAGGTCATACTTTTATGAATTTGTGGGGATTACCGCACTATTCTAATGAAAAAACCGCAGATGAGTTTGCTATTGCCGTTTTACTAATGTCAGAAAATGATGGGGAAAAATATATTTACGATTGGATTAAATGGTTTGAAAATAGACAATCAGCAGAAGGGGAATTAATTGCTGCATATAATGGAGGACAGCATCCCTTAACTGTGCAAAGAATTAATAATATAAAAAACATTTTGGCAAATAGAAGTGATTTTTTAAAAAGATGGTCTAAAGTTCTATATCCGCATATGACGAATGAAGCATTAAACATGGTTATTAATGAGCCATATCAAGGGGCAAATGTTTCATTAGCACAAGAAATATTAAACAATAGAAAAATAGCCGGTAATTAATCAGATAAATAGGAATGAACTTTATTTAATAATTTGTATTAGTTGAGATTTAATCTGACATTCTTTAAAAACTGTATATGAAAGGATG
>CAKZKV010000187.1 GCA_937124505.1 uncultured Alphaproteobacteria bacterium | reverse complement strand
CGTTCCATTGACCTTAATTTGCCCCCCCTGCACATCATAAAACCTGAGGATTAGGTTAAACAGGGTTGATTTCCCGGCTCCGCTTGCCCCCACAATGGCCGTCACCTGTCCCCCTGCAGCCGTGAAATTAATATGGTCAAGAACAGACTGGCCTTCCTCCCCGTAAGAAAAAACCACATCTTTAAACGTAATATCCGGTGCGGAAGAAAAAGAGGCCTCTTCTGTTCCGTCTTCCCTGATCCGCACAGGCTGGTCCAGCATTTCAAAGACGCGCTCTGCCGCGCCGAGCCCCATTTGATAGCTGTTATTCAACCGCGCCAGTTTTTTCATCGGCTCATAGGCCAGTGTAAAGGCAGCAATAAAGGAAATCAGCGCCCCCGGCGTCATGGCATTTTCTGAAACCTGCATCCCGCCATAGACAATAATGCCAAAAACCACCAGACCGACAATCAGTTCATTAAACGGCGTTGAGAGGTTGCCAATCCGCACGGCCTTGACCATCAGGGTACGTACTTTTGCAATATTCTCGCGGGCACGCTCCCGCTCGTAATCTTCCTGTCCGTATGCTTTGACCAGACGTATTCCCTGTAATATCTGCGACAGGCGCGTGGTCAGGCTTCCCATCTCACTCTGGATATTTTTGGAAATCCGCCGCAGGCGTTTCCCAACCCAGACCACAAAAAGGACCGCCAGCGGAAATACTGTAAACGCCACCATGGCCAGCTTCCAGTCCTGCATGAACATTACCACCGCCAGCAGGATCAGCGTCATCAAACTCTTGCCGAAACTGGTCATCGTATCGGTGATGGCGGTGCGCACCATCTGCACGTCATTCATGACACGGGAGAGCAACCCGCTGCTGGTTTGTTCCTGATGAAAGGACAAATCCAGATCGATAAATTTCGAGAACAGATCTCTTTGCAAATCACCGATAATCCATTCCCCGATCCGGCTCATCATAACGCTGTGAATGTAAGTGGCAATTCCGCGAATAATAAACGCCCCCGCCATCATCCCGGCAACGGTAAACAGCATGTCCTGCTTTTTCGCATAAAGCACATCGTCCAGAACCGGCTGCACCAGATGCGCAAAAGCCGCCGTCATGACCGCCGCGATCAGCATAAAGAAGACCGCAACAATAACGCTGCCCAGATATGGCTTGATATAGCCGCCGATCAGGCGTCTGGTAAGAGAAGATTTCATCATAACTAGAGCGTTAGAATATTAGATGCGGAAAGGATTGGAAATACCAAATCTATACATTTCAGCTTTTGGTTTTTCTGGGCGTTGGTTTTTTTCGGATTATTTTTTTCTCTTCCTTGACATCCTTTTTTACATCCTTGCTTTCAATCGGCTTGCGTCTAACGTGTTTTTTGTGAACCTTGTGTTTGCGGTCCGGCAGTGCCTTGCCCCATTCCAGACGATCCACAAGATAGCGTGGCCGCACATGATTATAATGGGTAATCAGGACATCCAGCGTTCTGTCAACCTCGGCAGGCGACGCACAATTTCGAAAAACCCCGGCATGCATCCCTGTCTTGACCAGACAGGTATCAATATTCATGTAATGTGCCCCCATAATGTCGTGCGCCATCGTATCACCGATCATAACGGTCTGCGCCGGATAAACCTCATGCTTTTGAAATAGTTCTATGCAGTATTTAAAAATCGGCGCATGTGGCTTGCCGATATACTGAACCACGCCGCCAAAATCTTCAAAGGAACGCGAGATCAATCCCGGCCCCATCAGATAACTTGCCCCCAGCAGAGCATGAGAGTCAGGGTTTGTACAAATTGCTTTGATCCCACGACGCACCGCTTCTTTGAGAATCGGCACATAGTCGTCCATGGTC
>CAKZKV010000186.1 GCA_937124505.1 uncultured Alphaproteobacteria bacterium | reverse complement strand
ATATTGATTCCGCCCCCCTATATAAAAACAGACGCCTGTTTACTGCGGCAAAATTGAAAGAAGACGAAGACGGCTCTGCCTTTTTTGAACTCTCCCCGGAGAACGGCAAGATTCTGTGGTCTATCCCTCTGGAAGGAAATCCCATCAGTGATACACAGGATTTAGGAGATGACCAGTTATTGATCGCCACCGCCTATGGCCAGATCGGCTTGAACAAAGCCACAGATAACGGCTGGGTTTACGGCATTGATCTGGACAAACCCAATAAAATCAAATGGAAAACAAAACTTTCCACCATGCCGATGCCGGACGGACAGCTTTCCAAAGACAGAAAAACCATTTATTACGCGCTGAAAAACGGCCAGATATGGGCGCTAAATACCAAAAATGGAGACGTCCTCTGGATTAAAAAGTACGGCAATGAATACAAATCCAATCTGGCACTCTATGAAGAAGGGGAAAAAGCGTTCTTGATCGCCCATGAAGCACAAACGGGGCATGTACACATTCTGGAGGCGCAAACGGGGGAAACGATCAAAACTCTGGATTTTAAATGTGGCAGCTATGTCGCTCCCATCTATAAAAACGGAATGCTCTATATCACAACACCTTATGACATATATGCTTATCGTATTGGCAGATAAAGGGGAGAGGATTGCTTATGGATGAAGATATTTTGTGGTTACGTTTTGCAGAAGATACATCCCTGCCTACAACTCTTGAAAAGCACCAACAGAACAAGCTGGCGGAGATTTTTGATCCTGCCAACCCGCACTCCCCTTGGTCTCTTGCTTTAGAGAGACTCGGTGTCAAAACTGCCGCGCCCCCGGCGGGCCTGATACAATGGTTCGATCATTACCCCTACATGAACTGGACATATATGAGTGCCCTGCTCAGTGGCGGAACAATCCAGCTTGTACGTGCCCCGGACAACACGTTCAGCATGTCTCAAACATATGGGGTTTTTAAATTCTGGCGCCTGCTGAAAATACACTGGGCCATCTCCTCTTACCTTGCCCAAATACGGAACGCTCCCCTTCCCGACGAACCGAACGATCAACTCGTCCAGAGCCTCGCCTTGGGACTATGCCTTTTGGGATTGCAACAAAGATTGAATATTTCTGACGATGACAACCTAGCAAGCGCTCTGCAACACCCGGAAAGACTTCCCAAACGCCAACAGGAAACTATTCGGCACATTGCAGAGATTCAAAAATGCCGGACGGCCTTAAGTCCCGCGTGGGAAACGCTTTTCCCAATGAAAGAAACCTCCTCACCCCAAAAAAGTAACACAAACAGACCTCCTTATTTCTGGAACAGCCCGGAAAACAAACCAAACCCTCCGAAATTGATAAAAACGTCTTCTGATTGCTGGAAAGGCACAGGCATTTGCGGCGCACCTGTTAGCGGTAAACTCATGATAATAAATTCCTTAAATGCTCTTCCTTTACTTAAGAAGGAAGAGCGTCCCCTCATCCTTGTCTTTCAGTATGCTAGGCCCGATACCATTCGTCTATTTTCCGAAGCGGACGGGGTTTTGTATTGCAACGGCGGCACGCTGTCTCATGCCTGTACCATCGCACGCGAACAAAACATTCCCTGCATTACAGCACTGGGCGAACAATTTCTGGAAGATATCAAGGCACTGCTGAAAACAATACCAGATGTCCACATTGAAATAAGCCCCCAGACAGGCTCTGTTCGCCTGGCAGGTTAAAACGGCCTATGCAATTGGAGAAAAAATCTGGCGATCCCGGCAGGACTCGAACCTGCAACCCTCTGCTTAGAAGGCAGATGCTCTATCCAATTGAGCTACGGGACCGTTTCGTGAAAGAAAATAATGATTATGAGCCGGAGAGTAAAGTTTTTTCTTTAGTCCTGAACAGGAATATGACGAAAGTTATCGCCGTAATTACGTGGTCGGATGCGCTTTTGTGACCCTTTTTTGACATCATAATTCCACCCTTTTTCTTCGGCAAAGGCAACGGCATCCTCCTGCGAGTCGAACTGCAAACACACCTGATTGCTGGTATCCCCCGAACTGCTCCAGCCCATCAGGGATTCCGGGCGGCGCGCTGTTGGACGTTCATATTCCAGAACCCACTGGCCGACCTTTGCGCGGCCTGACTGCATGGCATTTTTGGAGGTTTTGTAAATTCTCACATTCATAACAACAAAGCTACCACCGATAAAGCCGCCGGGCAAGCAAACCGATCACCAGACCTGCAAATACAAACGGGATGACATGATACGTGCAGACATGCCCGACTTCATCACTGCCACAGGTCAGGCGCAAACCGATATACCCAATTGATCCCGTTGCCACTATGTTTGTTACCGCGGCCAGAATGGGCTGTGTTGGCGCCCCCTGTTTTGTCATCCAGATCATCAGCCCCAGCGGAATCAGCCCTATCAAGGTCGCATCAATGATGCAATGGTGCAGTTCAAACTTTTTCAGTTTATATCCATGTTCATAAATATCCCCCAGCAAAAGAGCGAAAGCGATGAGAATAATAGCATACGGCACGTAAATCGTTTTGGTTTTGCAGCCGCCATCCGGCAAAGACAACCAGGCAGAGGCATAAGCGGCGCTGACGGCCAGCAGAAATATTCCCATTAATTCACCGATAAACATTGGCTCCTGAACTTTCTCAGCCAGGTCCATACGGTATTTGACAATCGCGCCGACGACAAAGATGCTGATCATGCCTGTCAAAATCCATGCAAACGCGCGCTGCGCCGGATTGGCCATCGGTTTTACAGGCTTCAGATCATGTGTGAGTTTATCTATTAACTTGTCTATATCGTTCATTCTTATTGTTATTTATTAATTCAGGGTTTCTTTTAGTTTCTCCATTGTACGGAATACCGAAACTTTGACGGCGGATTCAGTCATCCCTGTCTCCTCGGCAATTTCACGGGCGGTATATCCCTCCAGTTTCATCATGCGGAACATTTTTTGTTGTTTCTCCGGAAATGCCTGCAATGCTTTTTCCACATTTCTGTATTCGGTAACATCCTCCGGTGCGGTTACATTGGCGGCCAAAGATATCTGATCCTCAACAGGAACCGACGCATGACCGTGCCGGGAATAGTATTTCCTCAGATAATCCGTCTTCCGGTAATGGATAATCGCATTCAGCCAGGGTCTAAAGGCCCGGTCTGCGGAATAAGTGTTCAGAGATTTATGAACCGATAACAAGACGTCCTGTGCGATATCATCCGCCCATTCCGGATTTGCGACTTTCGGCAGCAGGCTGTTAATGATGAAAGGCAGAATTTCGTTTAAGAGGCGCGCATAGGCTTTCTGATCGCCTCCCTGCGCCAGAACGGCAAGTTCTTTCCAGTTTTCTTTTTCAAAGTTATCCGGCACATCTGGAGCATATAACGAAAGCCTCTGTTTTTCAATAAGACGACTTTCACACAATCTTAATATTAAAAAAATATAATATAGTGAGGCGATAACTTTTCAGGACAATGACCATGAGACACCATCATTTGGACACAGACCACACAGCATCACACACCAAAAGCGGCGATAAAAAAAGCACATCCCGCAGTAAGACCAAAAAATCTGATCAAATAAAGCAGGTCGCAACATTACCGATTGTCGCCGGAAGCTGCGGATTTGCGGTTTCAGTTCCCAAAACAGATGTTTAAGTAATGGTCGGAGTGGAGGGATTCGAACCCCCGGCCCTCTGCTCCCAAAGCAGATGCGCTACCAGACTGCGCTACACTCCGAAAAAGAACATGACAGTGATATGCGTCTTGCGTCAGAAATGCAAGACTTTTTACTGATTTAATCCTAAAAAGTGAATCTGGTCTCCAATCTGGATTCCCAGTCGTTCTGCCGTTCCCCGGTTCAGTTCAATCGCGGCCCTGGCTGCTCCGTTTGACAGGACGGGAGATTCATTCAGGGGTTTTCCCTCCCCAATTGTGGTAATCCTGCCTATGTCATCCACAAAAATGATATCCAGCGCCAGAAACGTATTCCGCATCCAGAAAGACCGCGGTTTGGCATCAGAAAATAAAAAGATCATACCATGATCCGGCGCCAGCTCTTCCCGGAACATCAGGCCTTTTGCCCTGCTTTCGGGGGTATTGGCAACTTCCACCTGAAAAAACAGATCGCGGCCATCCTGCGTGGTAATTTTGAGGGGTTTTCGGACGTAGCCGTCAGATTGCTGTTGCGTGCTGTCACGCTTGCCTTGTTCCTCCGAGCATGCAGCCAGAGGGACAAGGCAGAGAGATAAAATCATCAAGATCCGAAATAGACGAGCCATACATATATCATACTAATAAAGATCGTAAAGATCATCAACGGAAAGGCCATCATCATGAATTTCACGAAAGAAATACGCTGACCGGCTCTTTCGGCAAAGCTGGCAACCATCACGTTGGCACTCGCGCCGACCAGAGAGCCGTTCCCGCCGAGACATGCGCCCAGAGACAACGCCCACCACAGAGGCATGATAGCTTGTTCGCCGCCCATATCCGGCGCCATGGCTTCCATCATCGGAATCATTGTCGCCACGAACGGAATGTTGTTCACAACGGCAGACACGATAGAAGACGACCAAAGAATGACCATAGCCGCTGTGAAGAGATCACCGTTTGTCAGGTTAATCAGTTCCTCACCCAGCATTTGCAACAGGCCGGTATGCTCCACCCCTTTCACAAGGATAAAGAGGCCCATGAAGAAGAAAATGGTTTCCCATTCGACTTCTTCCAGCGTCTTTTGAACGCTTTTTGTCTGGTCTTCGGACTTCTGGTAGTAGGTATCCAGTAACAGAAGCAACGCAGCACCGGAGAGAGCCACCGTCCCGGCTTCGATACCATGGTGGTGACCGATCACAAACCCGGCCAGAACCAGCGCCATGGTAATCATGGATTTGATCAGAAGCGGAATGTCGGTCAAGGCTTCCCGTGCATTATATCGCAGCAGGTGTGCCCGCGCTTTCAGGGAAGTTTTCAAATTACGTCCCCAGATCAGGTCAAAAACACCAAACAGGATAATCATTGTGATAAATGACACAGGCCCCACGTTATAGACAAAGTCTGTAAAGCTCAAACCAACCGCAGACCCGATCAGGATGTTCGGCGGATCACCAATCAGGGTCGCCGTACCGCCAATATTGGACGAAAAAATCAGGGCGAACAGGAACGGATAAGGAGAAAGTTTCAACTGCTCCGTCAAGAGGAGTGTGATGGGAACAATCAACAGAACCGTCGTCACGTTATCGAGAAGCGCTGAGAAAACCGCCGTAATCAAGGGCAGGATAATCAGAAGAAGCCTGGGATTCCCCCTCACCGACTTGGCCGACAAGATGGCCACAAACTGGAACACTCCCGTCCTTTTGGCAATGGTGACGATCACCATCATACCGATCAAAAGGAAAATCGTATTGAAGTCGATCCCTTCCACCGCGAGTTCCTGGTTAATCACACCTGTCAAAATCAGGATACACGCCCCTGTCAGAGCGATAACAGCCTGATTAAGTCTTTCTGTAATAATAAAGGCGTAAACGACAATCAAAATTCCTGCCGCTATAATGGCCTGGTAGCCAAACCCATCGATCAAATCCAAGGTCTGGTGTCCTGTTTCTGCTGGAAGCATTTTATTTTCCTATCCCTTCTATGATTTTATGAAAGCTGTTCTTCTGCTTCCAACTCGGCCAACATATTCTCTAAATCCGTCATGGCCGATTGCTCGGAGAGAATACCTAAAAACTTACCGCTTTCCTCTTCCACAACGGGAATGGGGCTGCCGTATTTGACCATCAGGCGAATACCTTCCCACAGAGAGGTTGCAGGATACACCACGATGACGTCCTGTTGCATCACATCAGCTACGGTTTTGTCCTTTGCTTTTTTCAAGCGTTTTGCAATGCCCGGGCCCGCGCCGACAACAAAGCCCAGCTTTTGCAGGCCTTCTTCCATTGTCACCGCAACCGGCAACAGGCTTTTCATAAGGGGCGCTAAACCAAACATCCCCAATAGCCTGTTATCTACATCAATCACAGGCATGGTTCGAACGTTTTTTTCATGGATGTAAGCGAGGGCTTCCTCGACTTTCATATTAGGCTTGACAGTGTAAACATCTGTCAATGTGGCTGTTTCGCAGGGCATATAAAACCTCTTTTCCTATTTCTAGATTCACTAGGGGAAGGTCTTACGCCTCTGAAAAATAAATTGCAAGTATCTATTTCTGCACTGCATCACTTTTTGTTTGATTTAGGAAATCAAAAATCGCCCGGTCTGCTCCGTAGCTAAAGACGTCAGAATGGGACGCACCCTCAAGCGCCACAAAGGTTTTGGGCTTCGGCGCCGCGTCGAATAACTCTCGTGCATGAGTAAAAGGAATGACATTGTCCTGTGTTCCGTGAAACATCAGAACAGGCATTTTGTGAATATGAGGAATACGGGACAAGCTGTCATACTGATCATACATCACGTATTTAATCGGAAAAATCGGATAAGTCCTTTCCGCCAACGCCCGCAGGCTTTTATAAGGCGTATGCAAGATAAGAGCCCTGACGTCATAGTGAGTCGCGATCTCAACGGCAATCCCCGATCCGAGCGACTCGCCATATAAAACAAGGTTACCGGGAGAAACATGCAGATCGTTTTGAACCGTTTTGACCCAGGCATGTGCATCCTTGTATAAATTTCCTTCTGTATATGTCCCCGGATTTCCGGCATACCCGCGATAACCCGCTAAAACAACGCTGTACCCCGCTTTTGTGAGGTGTTGTGCCCAATACACCCGGTTCGCATAATTGCTGGCATTGCCATGAAACCAGAGGATCACAGGCTTGTCCGCATCGCCTTGATAGTACCATCCTTCGAGTCGCAAGCCGTCTTCGGTCTGGGCGGTGATGACCTGATAACCTTCCGCCACTTGCCCATATGCGGCAAGGTCAGGCCGCGTAGTGTCCGGAAAATAAATAAAAGAGCGTTGAAAAATCACCAGAAGTGTCAACAGCACAACATAGACAAAAACCGGCCCCAAAATCAGCATGTAAAAGGCCCTTGCTGTCATTTGTCCTCCAGCAGTTTGACCATCTGGGCATAATGCCCCTTTTTACGAATTAATTCTGTATGTGTCCCCTCCTCAACAATGCGCCCCCGATCCATCACAATAATTTTGTCGGCGTTTTGCACGGTTGAGAGGCGGTGTGCGATGACAAGCGTTGTGCGCCCCTGCTCAAATTCGGACAGTGCCGTATGAATGGCACGCTCTGCCTCGCTATCGAGAGCGGAGGTTGCTTCATCCAGTAACAAAACAGGCGCATCGCGCAAAATCGCACGGGCAATGGATATTCTCTGTCGTTGTCCCCCGGAGAGCTTCGTGCCGTCTTCACCAAGGACGGTGTCATAGCCTTCCGGCAGGTTCCTGATAAACGCATCCGCCGCCGCCATTTTGGACGCCTGCTCAATGTCTTCCTGAGATGCGCCCGGTCTGCC
>CAKZKV010000185.1 GCA_937124505.1 uncultured Alphaproteobacteria bacterium | reverse complement strand
TGGCGTAGATTCCGGCTCCTCCTCTTGATCTTTTGCCATGACAACGGTCGAAAATCCTGACAATAATATAAGCAGATATATAAAGAACAGTCTTATACTTACGGGTAAACTCATATCGCTATCATCTCATCACTGTGTATATACATCAAATTTTCCTTCGTTCGGAGCATAAAAATGATCATCTATCAAAAGAGCAAAATAGAAGTTTACCTTGTCACAAAAATTAAAATAATAATGTTATATTGTACCATATTTCCGTAAAGAAAATACAATAGAATAAGCATTACCTATTTCTTATTATTATTTTTTGATACGTACACCGCGAAAATATTCCCGACAATACGTACTGCGAATATGGCTTTCGATTTCAATCAAAGCTTTCTCAACCTGCTTTTCCGGACGCTGCTCCAACTCCTCTTTTAACATTTTCAAAGCCATTTCCGGATCAGATTCGGCAATCTCCTCATAGCTTTCCTTTAAAAACTCAAATAACTCCTGCGCTTTGTCCGTCTCATTTGAAGAAATACGTGGTGTATAAAACAACTCTTCATCTGAAATAAAGACATCCTCTTCAAAGCTGCGACGCGCTCTAAAAATTTGTAGTGCAGACCTTGCTTTTAAGCGAAGCTTATTTAGTAACCTCATATTATCTCACCCTCTATCAAAAAAATAGATGATTTTGCAAAAGAAGGCAAGAAACCTTGCCACCGGTCAATTTTTGAAAAGCGCTTATTTTCCGTCATTGCGAGGAGCCGCAGGCGACGAAGCAATCTAGAGAGACCAAAGCTTTTTGGATCGCCACGCTCCCGTTGGTCGCTCGCGATGACGAAATTGACGGGTGGGAAGGCAAGAAACAGGACGCGATACGTCCTAAAAAAGAAATATTATAGAAAAAGCAGTTGCGGTTTGCAAATTTATGTGTTATGTCTATTCGACATCATTAAATATAACCATAATAAATATTTGTGGGGTTCTAAAATGTCCTTGTTTTTGTGTACGATTCTGGCTCTGTTCATGGGATTTTCATACGGCACACTGCTGTTTATAAAATATCAGACCGTGATTGAAAAAGACCTGATTTCCGTCTCTGTCGCCTTAGGGAAAAAGAAAAAAGAAATTCCGGAAAACCTGTAAGCCGGGTTCTGTCGAGGACGGCTATTCATCTGCAGCTTTTCTTACGAAAAGAGTCAAGCAATCTACCCGGACCACATTGTGAAAACGCAATATACGCAGTCCCTATTTGATCTTGCATCCGGCGGGGGTTACCATGCCATCTTTGTTACCAAAGACGCGGTGCGCTCTTACCGCACCTTTTCAGCCTTACCTAATTATTTTTGCAACTGCTTTCGGCAGCAAAGCTGCCTCAAGTGACCCAAAAACGCCAGAAATAAATCTCTGTATAGGCGGTTTCTTCTCTGTGGCCCTGTCCAGCGGATTACTCCGTCCGGGATTTCCCCGGCGCCGTGTTTCCATGATGCCCGGACTTTCCTAAGTATTTATTTTGCTCGGTAACTGCTGCCGCTAAAGCGGCACTGCCCCCGAGCCGATTAATACTTCAGCCATCCAGTTTTCCGGAATTTCTGTCCTAACCCATAACATGACAGGTGCGTAAAAGGCAAGCTAAACGCGCTCTTGACAGCTTTTCATCCAGGGACGTACCAAGAACCAGTTCCGGCGCAAAATGACGCTCAAAGGCCCGTAGAACGAACTCATACCCACAATCCGGGTCATATCCAAAACGCCGTACCGCTGCGACATAATCATCCAGGCTCCAGTTTTTCACCTCGTCAAAATCATGTTCGCCCGGCTCCGGCCAGACGGCACACCCTTCCTGCGCCAGCCTCGCCCATGGGAACAATTCGCCGGGATCTTCCTTACGCACAGGCGCAATATCGGAATGTGCCAGAACGTCTTGCGGATGAATGGCATAGTCCGTCATCACCTCTTTCATAAGGATGATCAGGGACGATATCTGAATATCCGGAAAGGGCCGATATCCATACTCATGCCCCGGATTGACAAGTTCAATCCCGATAGAAGCTGAATTCATGTCCTTGTTGCCGCGCCAATAGGACGCACCCGCATGCCAGGCCCGTTTGTCCGACTCGACATGCTGATAAATCGTGCCGTTCTCATCAATCGTAAAATGCGCGCTGACATGGGAGTCCATAGAGCAAAGACGCTCCAGCGCCATCTCTGCCGTTTCCATGCCGGTATAATGCAAAATGATATATCCGGGGGTTTGTCCCCCGACCCGCTCATTAAAATTGGGAGAGGGCTTGAAAATAATCGTCATCCGTTCAGTCTAGCATAATCTGGAAAAGGCGCACTTATTTTGACGGATCTGTCCAGTTTTGTGCCGCCCGCAAGATACACGATTTTTGCCCGTTATTCAGTTCTACTCCTAATTCATAGCGCCAACCCTCAGAATCCGGTACTTTTTGCTTGATAGAAGCAAAGATAATATCGTGATGCGTACGGCAGGGACTTGCGCTCAACGTACCGCCACAAACATTTTTCAGGATTTTTCTGCAAACCATGGTGGAACTCATTGAGCTGTAATGAATCTCGTCGGGACGGTATTTGTGATCACCCATGCGGGGAAATACAATCTTGACGTTGTATGCCCCGTTATTCTTACGAAAGGAACAACTGCTATTGCCGCAGGAGGAAGAGTATCTCCTCGCCTCCATTACTTCTATAATTTCCTTGATACTCATACTCAGGTTGACGCCAACAATATCAAGATCGCGAAGGCGGCTGGCCGCTGCATCCGTTGTAATGGCCCATTGTTGCTTTTCCTCTGCATAAGACGCCAAGGGCAAGGAAAGCATGATCAAAGCAAGGACGGCAAATAAACCACCCCACCGCAAGCAGCCGGGTATTCCGTCATTGCGAGCCGCTGAAAGCGGCGCGGCAATCCAAAAATTTTGCTTTCTGTCACTGGATTGCTTCGTCGGCTTCGCCTTCTCGCAATGACAAATGCCCCAAGAAGCGGGGTATTTTATCCGAAAAGAGAATAAAATCCGCATGGTTACATTTTAGCATGTTGCCATCAGGAAAGAAAATAAACCGATCTGAAGAAAGACAACTTTCTCAGGAATAGACAAACAGCCGCTCGGCATGAATAGTATTGCCCCGCACCTCATGCCTCTCCTGCATTTCTTTCCCTGATGTGGAAACCGCCAAAATTGACGTCAACACCACCATAAAGACAAAGTATAAAATAATTCCCCATTTCATGTTCTGACACCCTTTTAAAATACGTTTGTTTTTTTCTCTATAGAACTGAGTGGACATAACATTCAAGAGGAAAATCAGGTTTTGACTTATTTTTCCCGTACAAACGACAACAGAAACAATCCCACCGCCCAAAAGGCGATAATGGAGACCATCCCGGCCTGTTGCGTACCGAAGAGGTCCGTCATCAACCCGTACAGCAGCGGCCCGGTAAAGGCGATGGATTTTCCCGTAAAGGCATAGAATCCGTATGTCTGTGTGATAATTCCTTCCGGGGCGAGACGTCCGGCCAGTGTCCGGCTTGCCGCCTGAGCCGGGCCCATAAAAATACCCAGAAACAAAGCCAGCACCATAAAGGTCGCCTTGTCATCCACCAGTAAAATCGCGATACCAAGGCCGATCAACCCCAGCAATGCCAGAGAGATCGTCAGTTTTGACCCTTTCAGATCATCCAGAAAGGCAAATGCCGCCGCGCCCAGCCCTGCCGAGACGTTCAGACCAATAGCAAACATCAGGATTTCGTCAAACTCCATCCCAAATTCTCCCGCCGCATAAATGCCGCCCACGGCAAACAGGGTATTCAGACCATCCCGGTACAAAGCGCTGGCAATCAAAAACAACCCCAGATTTTTATTCTCCTTAAAAGACAGGATGGTTTGCCCCAACGTCCGGAAACTCTGCCGGATGATCCCCTTGTAAGAAAAATCACCCCGCTCTTTTTCCGACACAAAAAAGAAAAGCGGTAAAGAGAATAACAACAGCCACAATGCCGTCAACGGCGCAACAGCGCGGAGATGTTCGGAATTTTCCTGCGGTAAACTGATCAGAGGCCTGATCTCCCCCAGGCCGACAATGCCAAACAACGCCGTGATAAGGCAGGCCAGCCCGCCAAAATATCCCATCGCCCAGGCAATGCCGGAGACACGCCCCATCCTGTTCCCCGCAGCGATTTGCGGCAACATGGCATTATAGAAGACCGTTCCCATTTCCAGCCCGATATTCGCAACCACAAGACACAGCAACAGCAAAACGATCAGGTACGTTGAGGCAGAGGGCGTTCCAAACCACAGGAGCGCCGTAAAGACGCAGCATAAAAGAGTAAAAAACAAAATCCACGGCTTCCGCCTGCCGGACTGGTCGGCAATCGCCCCGAAAACAGGACTGAGCAGCGCAATCAGCAGGCCGGAAAAGCCGATGGCATAACTCCACAGCGCAGCGCCTTGGGTTTCGTCCCCGACAATGCCGCGCGCGAAATACACGCTGTAAATAAATGTGATGATGACCGTCCCAAAGGCCGTGTTCGCCCAGTCGTACAGGCACCAGGAAACAGTCTCTTTACTTAAACCGGATGGTCTAGAAGGGGATTTCGTCTTCAAAGTCATCTACCGGAGCGTTTGCAGGGGCCGCCGCTGCGGCTTGCCCGCCACCATAATTCTGGCTGGGCGCACTGGCCTGATATCCGCCGCCCGCATTGTCATTGCGTCCATCGAGGAATGTCAGTTCACCGCGATAGGGGCGCAAAACAACTTCCGTGGAATAACGGTCCTGACCGGACTGGTCCTGCCATTTTCTGGTTTCCAGTTGACCTTCCACGTAAACTTTTGAGCCTTTCTTCAGGTATTGCTCGCACAAATTGGCCAGAGGTTCGGTAAAGATGACCACGCGGTGCCATTGGGTGCGCTCCTGCCGTTCACCAGTATTCCGGTCTTTCCAGCTTTCAGAGGTTGCAATGGACAGGTTGGCGATTTTGCTTCCCTGTTGTGTCGCACGGATTTCAGGGTCCGCCCCCAGATTTCCAACTAAAATAACTTTATTGACGCTGCCGGCCATGCTTTTTCTCCTCACGATTCTATGATAATGGCTTTACTATAACGAAATCGGGACGCAGATAAATGAAAAAGTTACTCATCGCCACACATAATCCGGGAAAACTCAGAGAGTTCCGGGAAATGCTGTCCCCGAAGGGCATCGACGTGGTGTCCGCAGCGGAATTTGACCTGCCGGAACCTGTCGAAGACGGCGAGACTTTTACTGACAACGCCCGGATCAAGGCCGAGGCCGCCTCTCAGGCCACAGGATTACCGGCCCTGGCAGATGACAGCGGCCTGTGCGTCCGTGCCCTGCAGAATCAACCCGGCATTCACTCCGCCCGCTGGGCCGGGCCCGAAAAAGATTTTAACTCCGCCATGCAACGTATTCAGGACGGACTTAACGGGCGGGACGACCGCACGGCTTATTTTGTCACCGTTCTTGTTTTATACGACCCGGCAGAAGGTGTACGTGTCTTTGAAGGGCGCTGCGACGGGGAGATTGTCTGGCCGCCACGCGGTGACGGCGGATTTGGGTATGACCCGGTTTTCCAACCCCTTGGCCACACACGTACATTTGCCGAAATGAGCAAGGAGGAAAAAAACAAACTCTCCCACCGTTCAAAGGCTTTAGCCAGATTCTTAGAGGCGCTTTAAACATCAAACGTCAGTTCTTGCGCGCCGCGTTCCTGAATGGCGTCCACAAAGCTTTGTCCTTTATGAGACTCCGGAATCACCCCCGGATCATAAGTTTTCGTGGCATGGTGCATGGCACGTACAGCATTTGCAAAAGGAGAAGAAATATCGAACGGGTCATCCCCTTTATTCAGAACCATATCTTCATCCGGTCTGTGACTCAGTCCGTTATGCGGGACAAAATACATACTGGTATCGACCCCGCTCAGCGCCATGTTTGCAGCGTCATGCCCGGCCCCGGACGGCAACCTCATCGTCGAAATTTGCAATTCCATCGCGCTGCGTTCCAGATGTGAAACCATCTTTTCAGACAGTTCAGGAACGGACGGACTGAGCACGACGTTAAAGGTGCCATCATCAAGAGTCAGATTATACCCAACGGCCAGCTCTGCGGCCTGTGTTTCAATAAATGCCCTTGCTTCCTCCAGTACTGACGGATCGGTACTGCGCACTTCCAGACGGACATACGAGTCATCACAAATTTTTGTAGGGGATGAATCCGGGGTGGTAATAACCGGTGCAGAAAAGACGATGTCGCGTCCGGCAGCGGCAATTTCCTGCGCTTTATCTTCCAGATTGACAATCAGGCGCGCCACCCCGCGGGAAGCCTCACTGCGCACATCTTTCAATCCTTCTGCGCCCATCCCGATGATCGCCCAGACAAAGAAACCGAGGATG
>CAKZKV010000184.1 GCA_937124505.1 uncultured Alphaproteobacteria bacterium | reverse complement strand
CCGGGCGCATCACGGTCGAAGCCAGTCCGGACAAGCTTCTCAGTTCACCGGAACTGGACGTACTACTGGAGCCGGGCGACCGGATTTACATCCCGAAACGCCCCTATACCGTGCGGGTCAGGGGAGAGGTTCTGTCGCCGTCCACCCTGCAATTCCGCAGTGGCAAATCTCCACGCGATTACCTGATGGAAGCCGGCGGCTTCACCCATTTTGCAGACAAAGACCGTACCTTCGTCATCTATCCTGACGGCAGCGCCCGGCCATTGCATGTCAGTAACTGGAATTATAAACCGTCTCTGATCCCGCCCGGCTCCACCATTATCGTGCCGCGCGACCCGAAACCGTTCGATTTCATGGAAACCGCCAAGGACATTTCACAAATCCTCGGGAACCTTGCCGTCACAGCGGTTGTCATAGATGATATTCAGGATTAGAAATGAAGCATCATGATTTCCATCATCACCATCACCTGGAACAACCTTAACGGCCTCAAAAAGACCGCCAAAAGCGTTCAGGCGCAAACCTGCCGTGACTTTGAATGGATCATTATTGACGGTGGCTCAGATGACGGTACAAAGGATTATTTACCTACACTTTCGGCGACAGCCCTGAGTGAACCGGATCGGGGTATTTATGACGCGATGAATAAAGGAATTGAACGGGCGCAAGGGGACTACCTTCTCTTTTTAAATGCAGGCGATGAATTGGCAGACCCTCAGGTTTTACAGCATCTTTATAATGATCTTCATAAAGAGAATTTTCCTGATTTTGTCTATGGCCCGGCTCTGGAGGGACGAAACAACCATGACCCGGTCACAAAATCCGCAAGAGGGATTAAATTCCTTTTCTGGGGAATGCCGACCCATCATCAGGCCATGCTGTATAAAAGAGAAACTCTGGGGAAGATACGCTACAACCTGTCTTACAAAATCGCAGCGGATTATGAACTGACATGCCGGTTCCTGAAAAATGCAAAAACGGTTCACATGACCCAATACCCGATTTGCCTGTTCGAACCGGGGGGGATTTCCCAACAGGCCGTAAAGCAGGGACGGACGGAGCAGTTTGATATACGTCAAAACGCTATGGAACCAGCTGATTTATACACTGCAGGCGGCAGTTATGGAACTTCGTCGAGCCCTGCCGGGTTTGTACTGGTACGTACGCGCGAAGCAGCCTTGCAAAAAATAAAATTGCATCGCACAAAAATATGGTTAAGATTTTGTTAAGCATTGTCGTTTAAAAACGATTTGGAAAGGACTCCTGAAGATGTCCAACGCTTTGGAAGAACAGGAAATACAGGCCTTGTGCCATAAATACGGGGTTCCCGATCTTGTCCTGCAATGGCTTGGGGAAACAGAAGATTTTCGGACAGCAAACGAATATATTCTTCATGAAGATATTTGCAATCTGCATCCGGAAGATGCCTTGCTTTGCATTTGCCTTTGCCTGCGCGTGATCCAATCACAATATAAAGGCGGACAGATTATCAGTGAAAAACTGAAGGGGCTGGTCACGGACGTCATCACCAATTACGGACATAACGCCTTGCACCGCCAACCGCAGGAAACGCGCAACGAAGAACGTCTGGACATTGAATTTACAGCCAGAGATCTTATTCTGCTCGCCAATGACCTCGAAGATCTGGAAAATAAGGTCTACGAAGAAAACTATTCAGATGTTGCGACCATCATCAGCGCCCTCGCGATTCAAGCGGCAGCACATGCCGAAATTGCCAAGTATGTTTTGTCCAGCTTCCGCGAAGAAGAACGCAAAAACAGGGAATTTGATCCGGATATTGTTCCCTTCCTGAAAACCATGCCGGTTAATGACAATACGCGCGCCCGTTGAGTCTTTTATTTTGACAGCATGCGCCCCAGTTTTTCCCCGCCGACAATATGCCAGTGCAGATGCGGGACTTCCTGCCCGCCATGATCTCCGGCATTGGCAATCAGACGATAGCCGTTTTCTGAGAGGTTCTTTATTTCAACAACTTTGGAAACCGCCCGCATCATGGCCACCATTTCGGCGTCGCCGGCATGGGCCGTAAAATCCGTCATGGACACATATTGCCCCTTGGGGAGAATCAGCACATGCACGCTCGCCTGCGGAAAAGCATCTTCGATGACCAGAACATGGTCGTCTTCAAATAATTTTGTACTGGGAATGTCACCGCGCAGGATTTTGGCAAAAATATTCTGGTCGTTATAACTCATCTCTCAGTTCTCCTTCTTTTTTCTTCATGGCCGCTGGTTCCCATGCGGCCTTCCAAAACTTTAAATACGTCCTGCGGGGTAATGCCCTGGTCCGCCCATAGAACCATTAAATGAAACAACAGGTCAGCAGATTCCTGTTTAAACGCTTCCTGATTGTGCTGTACGGCCTCAATAATCGCCTCGACCGATTCTTCGCTCACCTTCTGGGCGATTTTTGGCGTTCCTTTTTTTAATAAAGATGCAACATAAGAGTCTTCTGCCGCAGCATTTTTACGGCTTTCAATAATTTCAAACAGCTCATCAAGAATGTGCGTCATGCGGCGCTCCTTGTTGTACTCTTCTTGCTTTCCAGCAATAGCTTCAAAAAGTTTTTCGGACGTTTCACCATCAAATCCACATAATCCGGCTTTTCAATTGGCTCTGCCCCTTCAATAAAAATTGTAAACAAATCGGAAAATTCCTCTTTTGCCACCTGCAAATGCCGCAACTGATCTTCAATAAAGATCGCATGCGCCGGTTTTGCTGCAAGAGTTTCAAGCGCCATATTTACCGCATAGGCGCTCTCTCCCTTGGATTTAAAATGGAAATCGTCATAGCCGAAGATATTATCAAAATAATGCGCCACCCCCAGATTTTGTGCAACAGGACGCGCCCAG
>CAKZKV010000183.1 GCA_937124505.1 uncultured Alphaproteobacteria bacterium | reverse complement strand
AATTATGACCTGCCGGAGAACCGGCGGCTCCTGATCAGCAGCGACCGCTTCAGTTCGTTTGACCAGATTTTGACAACCATTCCCTTACGCGGGCAGGTCTTGACCCAGCTCTCCAAATTCTGGTTCGAAAAAACACAGGACATTTGTCCTAACCACGTCCTGTCCTACCCCGACCCGAATGCGGTTCTGTGTCAAAGCGTCAACATCCTGCCGATTGAAATGGTGGTGCGTGACTATATTACGGGCAGCACCATCACCTCCATCTGGCCGATGTATCAAAAAGGCCAGCGCCACATGTACGGCCATGATTTCCCGGACGGCCTGCACCAGAATGAAAAACTTCCTGACACGATTCTGACCCCCACAACAAAGGGTCACGGCAAAGGCGGCGATATTCCGACCTCCGCGCAGGAGATTGTGAACAGCGGCCTGATGCCTGCCGCACTATGGGACGAAGTCGCCGCAGTTTCTCTGGAATTGTTTAAACGGGGGCGTGATATTGCCGCGCAGAACGGCCTGATTCTGGTGGATACCAAGTACGAATTCGGGCTGGATACTGAGGGAAAGCTGGTTCTGGCCGATGAAATCCATACCCCCGACAGCAGCCGTTACTGGTTCGCGGATGACTATGCGCAAAGCTTCAAAAACGGCACTTCACCGAAATTTTTTGTCAAGGAATTTATTCGTCGCTGGGTGGTTGCGCAGTGCGATCCGTATAAGGATACCATTCCAACCATCCCCGATGAGATCCGCCTGCAAACCTCGGAGATCTATATACAGGCCTATGAACAGATTACGGGCCAGACATTCAACTGGCCCGATCCATCGCTCCCCCCTGAAAAACGGGTCTATGAGGCTGTGAAAGGATTGTTTGAGTAAGGACGCTTACTCAAGTTCTTCCATCAACTGGGCTTTGGCGACGCTCATAAATTCAGCCATCTTGGCATTAATAAGGTGTTCGGAAATGTCCAGTCCCTTGTCCTGAATGTCCGGCATGACATAGCGAATAATGTCGTCAAATCCGTCTTCCTCCAGGTTTGCGCCGACCACGCCCTTGGCATAAGCATCCGCCTCACCGCCCTCCAGCCCCAATTGCGGGGCAAGCCACAGGCCGAACAGCTTGGACGCCCGGGCTTCCGCCTTAAAATTCATTTCCGCGTCATGGGCGTATTTATCCTCAAATGCGCTCTCGCGACGTTTCATATCCGACATGTTATTTCCTTTTGAAAAATTATATATACCTTTAAATTTATACATGGAATCATTGCTTTTCAAGTGATTGATCGCTATAACACAAAAAATAATCTGTGAGGACTGAGAGGCAAGATGGCCAGACGCAAAATGCTTCATGACGGCAAAGCCAAAACCATATTTGAAGGGCCGGAACCCGGAACCGTCATCCAATATTTCAAGGATGATGCGATCACTGGAAACGGCAAAAAACATGATATACTTCCCGGAAAAGGTGTGCTGAATAACCGCATTTCTTCCTATATCATGACTCGTCTGGAAGCGATGGGAATCCCGACCCATTTCCTGAAATCCATTAACATGCGCGAGCAACTGGTGCGCGAAGTGGAAATCATTCCTCTGGAAGTGGTCGTACGGAACATCGCGGCGGGCTCCCTGTCAAACCGCCTGCATATCAAGGAAGGCACCGTCCTGCCGCGCCCAATCATCGAATTTAACATCAAAAACGGCGAACTGGGCAATCCGATGGTCTCCGAAGACCATATTTTCGCCTTTGGCTGGGCCGACCCGATGGAACTGGAAGAGATCATGGCTATGAGCTGGCGGATCAATGATTTCCTCAGCGGCCTGTTTGCCGGGATTGGTCTGAAACTGGTGGACTTCAAGCTGGAATTCGGGCGGCTGTACGGGGAATATGGCGAACTCTACATTATTCTGGCCGATGAAATTTCGCCGGATAATTGCCGGCTGTGGGACATCAAGACAAACGAAAAAATGGACAAGGACCGTTTCCGCGAAGATCTTGGCGGGCTGGTGGAGGCTTATGAACAGGTTGCGGAACGTCTGGGCCTTGTGCCCAAAGGCGGTATCCTGAAAGGCGGAAATATCAACGAACAACTTGCCGCGGGACTGGAAGAAATTGAAAACGAACTGGCCCGGCAGCGCAAGCTGAAGGGCATTAACCGTAACCCCCCCGGAAAACCGAGGAAGATATAAAGGAAGAACCATGAAAACCTCTGTCACCGTTACACTTAAAAAAGGCGTTCTCGATCCGCAAGGCAAAGCCATTGAAGGCGCGCTGCACTCTCTCGGATATCCCGGCGCGGCAAACGTCCATGTCGGCAAGGTCATCACACTTGACCTGCCGGATGACACATCCGAAGCACAAATCAAGGACATGTGCGAAAAGCTGCTGTCGAATCCCGTCATTGAAGATTACGAGATAGAAGTTCAGTCCTAGACGCCTCAGAACATTTCTCGCTTATTCTTATTTGAAATCATTGTAGGTGTGATGCAACACCTAAACATGCCGTATGACGGAGGATAAATGGCGGTGTATTGACCCCCTTTGGGTTCGAATCCTCTACACCCACCATTGAGTTGCAACAATAATCGTCCTGAAAGATAACAAAATCAAGATTTTTGTTGCTACGGTACTGACGGTTCGCATTTCCGATAGTGGGTAGTATTAACCCCTTAATGCAAGCTGATACGGTACGGCACCGAGGGTTCGAATCCCTTTTTCCTTCATTGGAAACACTTTGCTTATTTTGTTTATGCAGCAATAACAGCCTTAGCTATCTGGATATCCTGAACGGCAACACCTGTTAAATCAACGATAGTAATTTGATTTTTGTCTGTTCGACCAAGAGCGGAATTGGCAATTATTTCTCCCAGTTCGATCAAATCTTTATCGGCAATCAGCTTTTGCTCATAAGCTTGGCAAATTTCACCATGATCAATACACTGGCTTTTATTATCTACGGCTAAGATATCTGCCTTAGCAATAAGCTCTGGATCGAGTTCAATCTTGCCCGGAGCATCAGCGCCCATTGCCGTAATATGTGTGCCGGGCTGAATATCGGATGCCTTTAAAAGTGGCTGCCGCGCTGATGTAGTTGTGATAATTAAATTGCAGCGTTTTGCAACATCAGAGGCATTTTCAGCTATTGTTACCTCAAAATCTTTACTCTCCATGTCCGCTTTGTATTTTTGAGCCTTTTCGGCGTTTCTTCCCCAAACATAGATTGTACGGCAATCTGTCCAGTCTCTCAAAATATCAACTTGCATCCGTGCTTGTTCTCCTGTTCCTAAAACTCCAATTGCATTGATAGATTTGGGAGCAAGATATTTTGCAGAAATTAACCCAGCAATAGCTGTTCTTAGATGCGTTAAATAGCTATTGTCCTGTAAAATAGCTTGAGGCTTTCCGTCCCGCGTTGATATAGCTACCATCATTCCACTAGAGGGCAACCCACTTGGACCACCAGCGATTTTAACGACCCATACATCATCATTTTCAATCAACCCATATTTGATGTGGTATGAGCCAGGCGGATTATGTTGTTTTAAATATCCTACAGGTGGCACATCAACTTTACCCGCACTAAAGGCTTTAAACCCATCTTCTTGCATAGCAATGATCTTTGACAAATCAATACGGCTTTTGATCTCATCTAAACTCAGTATTTTCATTTTTATACCCTCATCTTTCCATTAATAACTGTTACAGCTTTACCTGTAATAAGGATGCGCTCTTCCGTAACTTTCAGATCAAGTTCTCCGCCTCGTTTTGAGGCTTGGTAGGCTTTCAAGTCTGTTTTTTCAAGCCGATCTGCCCAATAAGGTGCAAGTGTACAATGAGCCGAACCGGTGACGGGGTCTTCGGCTATACCATCATCGGCACAGAAAAAACGGGATATAAAATCATACTTTGGATTATTCGATTTTGCCGTAACGATAATAAAGTCCTTGTATTTCATGAGTGCATTAAAGTCTGGATCAATATCGTGAATGATTTGTTCATTATCGTAAACCAACATCAAATCACGAGATTTATAAGCGGTATGTGGCTTAGCCTTGTCTGTTATGGCATCAATGACAAACTCCGGAATATCCGAGATTTCCTGCCGTTCGCCAAGGCGAGAGGGGAAATCCATGCGATAGCCCGTATCAGCTTTGTCAACTTTCAGCGGCCCGACAAATTTTGTTTCAAATGTCACTTCGTTTAGATCAGGCTGCACTTCCGTCATGTAAATATGAGCAGAAGCCAAAGTCGCGTGGCCGCATAAATCAATTTCAAACATAGGGGTAAACCACCTAAGAAGCGGGTTTTGTCCTTCGCGGATCAAAACAAACGCTGTCTCGGATAAGTTCATTTCAATCGCAATATTCTGCATCAACTCATCGCTAAGCTCTTCATGTAAAATAAACACAGCGGCTGGATTGCCTTTAAATGGTTGATCAGAAAAGGAATCAACTTGCCAGAAGTCTAGGGGGTTTGTCATACGGTCTCGCTTTCTTTTTCTTTGAGATAATTATAAACGGTGGCCCGGCTGATATTCAAAATACGGGCAATATAGTTCGTGGCGTTTTTACCGTTAAACGCACCCTTTTCATGTAGTTTTAGAATAAGGGCTTGCTTATCTTCACGGCTCAATGCGTCCAGACTTAGATGTTTTTCGCGGCAGTGATTTTGAACAAACATATTGATTTGCTCATATAAATCATCCTTAAAAAGGCTTTGCTTGGTTTCAGAGATCGTATCATCGTTATTGGAGAGAAAAACTTGAAGCGTGTCGCGATAGGTTTCAAAAACGGAGATGTCCATATTAACGCATAGAAATCCGACTGCTTTATCCTTCTCATTTCTTAAAACTAGGCTGATAGATTTCAAACGGCGGCCATCATAATTAATCTTCTCATATGGACCGATGATATTTTCACTTGGGTCAACGGTAAAATCCCAGCGATCAAGATATGAATTGTCACCCACTTCTCGACGTGAAAACGGATTATAAATGGCTTCGACCTTATCTTTTTCAAGATCATGGATAACAACTTCTGCAAATGGGTGCAGAAGTCTGGCAAAGGTTTCGGCAATCGGTATGGCGCGTTTTAGCTCCGGTTTCATTCTTTTCTTGACCTTTTGTTTTAAAAGCTGCTATAGAAGATATATTCTAATTTAGAATTAAATGTCAAATATAAAATGAATTTAGACAGGTAAAAAATGATAGAACTTAACATGCCAACGTTGGAACAAATTAAGGATAACGCTTCAAAGCTTGTACCATACATAAGGAAAACACCCGTTCTGCCTTGGGAAGGTGCTCTCAAAGATAAGCTCGTTGGTAGCGAAACGGACATCATTTTCAAATGCGAAATCTTTCAAAAAACAGGCACTTTTAAACTGCGTGGTGCCTTAACCCGCGTTTTGAGTTTAACGGATGAAGAAAAGAAAAAGGGCATTGTTGCCGGAACAGGCGGTAATCATGGCATTGCTCTAGCATATGCAGCTCAGCTCGGCGGCGTTCATGCTAAAATCGTTGTTCCTAAAACCATGAATCCTTTAAGGCGCAAAGCCATTGAAAGCTATGACGTGGACATCGTTGAAACCGATCATATCGGTCAGGTCATGGCCAGAATGGATGAAATCGTCAAAGAAGAAGGACGAAAAGAGGTCAATGGTTTTGACCATCCGCTGATTACACTCGGTCAAGCCAGCTTGGGATTGGAGTTTATAGAGCAAATTCCTGATTTGGATGCGATCATCGTTGCTATTGGCGGTGGCGGTTTGGCTTCCGGTGTGGCCTGTGCCGCTAAACAAATAAATCCTGACATCAAAATCTATGGAGTGGAGCCAAAAGGCGCAGACAGTATGTATCAATCTTTCAAGATTGGTGAATCATATACGTTACCCAATGGCCCAAACAGTATCGCCGATTCTTTAAGTGCGCCTTATGCCGGGCGATACAGCTATCATGTGTGTGCTGAATAGTGATATTCGTGACTCAGTTGTTTCGAAAAAGCATGATGACGTACCAGAAAACATTAGCGGTAATGATGAAGCATGCGCGTACTATGGTGTAATCAAGCCATATTTCATGAAATATGTGGCAGAAGCACAGGAGATTGAGGCTGTATCCGCAGAAACATCTCTGGCTATTCAGCGTATCATTGAAGGCCATTGGAAGGTTGATTTCTGGACCGATGATGATGCTCAAAAATCTGCCATTAACGACATAGACGATTTTCTTTATGACGAGGTTAAAGACAAGTTTGATATGGCATTAAGCTTGGAGCAGATGGATGAAATCATTGAAAAAACGATGCAGATAGCCAAAAGCAGGAGGCATGCATAATGAAAAGTATTGCCTGCACCATCAGCTACGGCAAAACAGAAATTGACTACGAACTTTTGATGATGAACCGTAAATCGTTAGAAATCGCGGTCCATCCTGACAAAAGTGTCGTGGTCAAAGCGCCGAAAAACTCATCGCTTGAAGCTATTGAAGGCAAGATAAAGAAAAGAGCCCGATGGATTAAACGGCAAATTTCTTATTTCAACCAGTTTGATCCAAGAACCCCGGACAGGAAATATGTTGGCGGTGAAAGCCACCTCTATCTTGGTCGAAAATACAGACTTAAAATAGAAGTATCTGACAAAGACAATGTGCTTTTGAAAAATGGATATTTCTGTATCGAGGCGACCTCTAGCAAACCCGAGCATATAGAGAAGCTTATGGATTCTTGGTATAGGAGACGGGCGAAGATGTACCTGTCGAAAATCTTTGATGATTGCTGGGACAGTTTCAAAAAAAGGCAGCCGAGGCTGGTGAGTTATTACCGCGCCATACGGCTGATCCTGAACATTTTGAGTGTCGTTTCTGTGCCTACCGTAACCGTTGTTGGGAGGTGCCTGCATGACAGCAAGCTGGTCCGACTTCAACGATGCGCCAAGCCAATATCCGGAATTTAAAGACGCCACTGTTCCCACGGATGATATCCGTCAGCAACTGATCGGGCGGCTGGATCAGGTCTTGTCTTACTTGCTGCCAGCGGGCCGCATTAAACGCGGTGTATATGAGATCGGCGATATTCAAGGCAGCAAAGGTGACAGCCTCAAGATTGAGCTGAATAGCGGCAAGGCTGGCATGTGGCATGATTTTGCCACGGGCGAAGGTGGTGATATCTTTGATCTGTGGGCGGCTTGCCACAATCTGGATACCAAACATCAATTCCCGCAGGTGGTCAGCTCAGCCAGTGAATGGTTGGGATTGTCTTCACCTGCGCCGATACCTGCTAATCAAGCCAAACCTGCAAAACATATCCCCGAGGATGAGCTTGGCCCACACACGGCTAAATGGGATTATCTGGATGGTGAAGGCAAGCTGATTGCCTGCGTCTATCGCTATGACACAGCCGACGGCAAGGAATTCAGACCATGGGATGTGCTCGCCAAAAAACACCGCGCTCCCACACCAAGGCCGCTTTTTAATCAGCCGGGGCTCAAGGAAAACCAGCATGTGGTGCTGGTCGAAGGTGAAAAATCTGCTGAGGCTTTGATGGCGAATGGCATCACCGCCACAACCGCGATGAATGGCGCAAAGGCCCCGCCTGAAAAAACAGACTGGTCACCGCTCAAAGGTAAGCATCTGCTGATCTGGCCGGATTATGATGAGGCTGGCCGCGTTTATGCCGAGGCCGTCAGCACATATCTCGGCTCGCAAGGTATTGCTGCCTCACTCACCATTTTAGATGTGCCAAGCGATAAGCCTGAAAAATGGGACGCAGCCGATGCTGTGTCTGAGGGCTTGGACATACGTGCCTTTATTGCTGCGTGCATCAAAACCGAAAAAGCCGCTGTCACCTCTGTTCCTGCCTTCACGGTTGGACATTTTCTGGATGACACATCGCCCATGCCGGAAGACTTGATCCTGCCACGTGTTTTAACGCCGGGTGGGCTGATGGTCTTTGGAGGTGCGCCAAAGGTCGGCAAGAGTGATTTTCTGCTCTCCCTGCTGGCCCATATGGCGGCAGGCGTTCCATTTCTTGGCATGAAGCCACCACGCCCTTTGCGGATATTTTATCTGCAGGCAGAGATTGGCTACCACTATTTACGCGAGCGCCTGCAAAACATGGCGTTTGATAAAAACCTGCTGCCGCTGGTTCGCAAAAATCTGGTCGTTACACCGCAATTTAAGATGCTGCTCAACGAGCATGGCGTGGCAGCCACCTGTGAGGCCATTCGCAGCCATTTTGCTGATCTGGGCGTTGATATTATCGTCGTTGATCCGCTGCGTAATGTGTTTGACGGCGGCGAAGGCGATGCGGGTGAAAATGACAATGCCGCTATGCTGTTTTTCCTGCAGCAACGGCTCGATGCCTTGCGTGATGCCGTTAATCCTGATGCCGGGATCATCCTTGCCCACCACACACGCAAAATCCAAAAGAAGCAGCTGGAGGAAGATCCGTTTCAGGCGCTTTCCGGTGCCAGCAGTCTACGAGGTTATTACACCACCGGGCTGATCATGTTCCAGCCAGATGAAAACCAGTCCTATCGCCAGCTGATTTTTGAACTGCGAAACGGTCCACGCCTGCGTTCCAAAGTGATCGATAAGGTCGATGGCGCTTGGCAAGAGATGGAATACAGCTCGGATCGTCTGGTCAATCGTGACTATGGACAGAAGCTGGATGCGGAGCGCCGTCGCAAGCGTGATGTCATCCTTGAAATCATCTACGCAGAATCTCGCGCTGGTCGTGTCTACACCATGAACCAGTTCTGTCAGGCGTTTGAAAACCGCGCTGGACTTGGTGGCAAAGACACCATTCGTGGGCGCTTGGATGTGCTCTCTACAAAGGGCTACGTCAAGTTTTTCAAGGATGCAGACAATTACGGCCTGAGCAGTCCCTCTCGTACCAAATACGGCTTTTTGTGTGTTGAAGACATGCATCTGGGCACTGGTGAAGAGATGATCGACCCGCACACAGGCGAAGTCTCTGCCAAGCTGCAAGCGGTCTATCCAACCCATTACAAATGCCGCCAGACAGCAGCCGTCCTGCCTGTCGAGAACCCTCGTGTGTGGATTTATGACGAGGAGGATCAGGCATGATGAGCCAACTTCAAAACACCCACAAAAACCATTTTTCCCACCCGGGAAAAATGGTCTTATGCGCTCCCAAACTGGAGCAGTTTCGGCCCAATCTGAAACTGCAGCAAATCTGCAAAAACTGGAAAACGCCAACCATATCAACGGTTTCAGGTCAGTTTCGGTCCAGATTTCAGTTTTGGTCATCCAGTTTCGTTCCAAACTGCCCAAACTGGATGGAAAGCCTTTTATTTCAAGGCTTAGCCAGTTTGGAAGTGTTTAGGAAAAAGACTCCCTCTCCCTACGGGAGAGAGTGCCCCTATAGGGGGCAACTCTCCCCGGTCGAGGGTGTTGTGCATGCTCATTTCATCTTTTCCAACAACCAAACAGGAGGTCACTTATGAACGATGATGAAAACAAAACTGATCCAACTACCGAGAAATCCTCGGAGGTTTATTCAGTTATCCGGAAATCCCGGAATACTGCAGTTCGTCGGAATTCCCGACAAACTGAAAATGATGAATCCATGGTGTGTGCAAAAAATGCACATACCACTCAACCCATTTTGCTCAGTCTCGATCTGGGTACAGCCACCGGATGGGCACTCTCAAACAAACATGGACGCATCATGAGCGGCACAGCGCATTTTCGTCCCCGTCGCTTTGAGGGTGGTGGCATGCGTTACCTGCGCTTTGAACGCTGGCTAAATGAAACCCGTGATGTGTCTGATGAGATCAACGCGGTCTATTTCGAAGAAGTCCGTAGACACCTTGGTGTCGACGCTGCCCATGCTTATGGCGGCTTTCTGGCTTCGCTTACCGCATGGTGTGAGGAGCACAGCATCCCTTATGAAGGCGTTCCGGTCGGGACAATCAAGAAGTTCATCACAGGCAAAGGCAATGCGGGCAAACAGGCTGTTATCGCAGCCGTCAAAGCCCTCGGCCATTTGCCCGAAGATGACAATGAAGCCGATGCGCTGGCTCTCCTGCATTTTGCCCGTGAGCAGATGATCGGAGGTCAGTCATGAGACATGCCAACCGACTTTTGGAACAAGCGACACGGACACTGGCAGAGCGCGGTGAAAGCTACGGATCGCCGCAGCCGCTATTCGAAAATGTGGCCAAACGCTGGTCGCTGACATTGGGCACAGAGGTGAGCGCTGCACAGGTTGTGCTCTGCCTGATTGAGCTGAAGTTAGCTCGACTAAATAGCAATTCCAAGCATCATGACAGCATGGTCGATGTCGCAGGATATGCAGGAATTTTAAATGAAATCAATAATAATTAAGGAGACGGTATGAATTGATTGCCACGGCAACGTGGACTGGGGATAAATGATCT
>CAKZKV010000182.1 GCA_937124505.1 uncultured Alphaproteobacteria bacterium | reverse complement strand
CTGGCGGTGATGGTCGCTCGTCTTGTGAATGGTGGATATGCCGTCGAACCCAGGATGACCGCAGCAATCGGCGCACAAAGAATCATATACCCGGCATGGCCCTCCATGAATATAAACCCCGATCACCTGCGGCTGGTTGTCAAAGGCATGGAAGAAGTGATGGAAGGTAAAAAGGGAACGGCGCGGGCCTCCCAGATTGTCAATGAACACATGAAAATGGGCGGCAAGACAGGAACGGCGCAGGTCAAGCGGATTACCGCCGCGCAACGTGCCGCAGGCGTTAAAAATGAAGAATTGCCATGGGAAGACCGCCACCACGCCCTGTTTGTCGGCTATGCCCCGCTGGAAAATCCGCAATATTCCTGCGCGGTCGTGGTCGAACATGGCATTGGCGGCTCCAGAACCGCCGCGCCGCTGGCAAGAGATATTCTTTATGAAGCGCAAAAGCGCGCCCCGGCAAAAACCGACATACAGATCGGGGTATAGCCATCATGTCGCTGAATTCTCTCAAAGACCCGCATGATTTTTTCTATCGCCTCCGGCAGATAAATATCGGTCTGATTTTACTGATCGGGCTGTTTACAGGCATCGGCGTTCTGGCGCTATATTCCGCCGGCAACGGCAATCTTGATCCCTGGGCGTCCAGACACATTATGCGCTTTGGCATTGGATTTGCGGCGCTGCTTGTGATTTGCCTGATTGATATCAAATGGTGGTACAGGCTGTCTTATCCTCTTTATGCCATCGGCCTGATCTTACTCGTATTTGTCGAGGTAAAAGGACATACCGGCATGGGCGCACAGCGCTGGATTGATCTGGGGTTCATGAAATTGCAGCCTTCGGAGTTGATGAAAATCGCCGTGGTCATGGCGCTTGCCAGATACTTCCAGTCTGTGGGGAGCGAAGACAGCAGGCGTCTGTCCCTGCTGATCGTTCCGACAATACTGGTCATGTTGCCTGTCGGGCTGGTACTTTTGCAACCTGATCTGGGCACGGCCCTGATGATCTGTATGGCGGCGGCGGCCATGTTTTTTATTGCAGGTGTCACCATCTGGCTGTTTATCGGCGGGATTGTCGCTGTGGTCAGCGCCATCCCCATTGCCTGGCAATTTCTGCATGATTATCAGAAACAGCGTGTTTTGACCTTTCTGGAGCCAGAACGCGATCCGCTCGGCGCAGGCTATCACATCACCCAGTCAAAAATCGCAATCGGCAGTGGCGGGATAGAGGGCAAAGGCTTCCTGCAAGGCACACAGAGCCACCTGAACTTCCTGCCGGAAAAGCAAACGGACTTTATCTTTACCTTATGGGTCGAAGAAACCGGGCTGATGGGCGGGCTGGCCGTCCTCGGCTTACTCTTGCTGATCTTTGCCTACGGCTACTGGATTTCGTTCCGTTGCAAACATGCCTACGGGCGGTTGCTGGCCCTCGGCCTGACCGTGAATTTCTCACTCTATGCTTTTATCAATATTGCGATGGTCATGGGACTGATTCCTGTTGTTGGCGCACCACTCCCCCTCATCTCCTACGGAGGCACTGCCATGCTGGCCTCGATGATTGGCTTCGGCCTGGTTATCTGCTGCAATGTTTACAGGGATAGCAAGCTTGTAAGGATGTAGCTTTTAAGCCGCTTTCGCACTATCCCATTCAGGCGCCCATGCCGGATTGATGATTCGCCCGTCATCCCGCGCCTGATTATAAATCTCATGCATTTCTTCTTCGCTAAGATTGAAATCGAACACGTCAAAATTCTCCCGAATGTGTGATTTTGTGCCTGCCTTTGGAATCGCCACAACGTCTTCCTGCTGCACCAGCCATCTCAGCACAACCTGCGCCGGGCTTTTATGATGCCGGTCGGCAATGTCATTGATCGCGCTATTATAAAGCACCTCCCCCCTGCCGAGAGGACAATAGGCGGTCAGAAACATTTTGTGAGTCTGAATATAATTCAAAACCGGTTGCTGCGATAAGGCGGGATGATACTCCACCTGATTGCAGACAATATCAATCCCAAGCGTTTCCTTGACATCCTTCATTTGAGCAACAGTAAAGTTACTAACTCCAATACTGCGGGTCATGCCCCTTTGCCTGATATCTTCAAACGCCCGGAACGTTTCTTCAAACGGCACGTCCGCAATGGGCCAGTGCATCAAAACCAGATCGGCATACTCCACCTTCAGCTTTCTCAGGCTTTCTTCCATGGACTTTTGCACGTCCCCGTCATGCGCCGAGTCCATCCAGATTTTTGTGGTCAGAAAGATCTCGTCTCTGGGAATCTCACTCTCCTTGATGGCCGTTCCAACGGCGTCTTCATTCTCATAAATCTGTGCCGTGTCAATGTGCCTGTATCCATTCGATAGCGCATATTTCACAGCATCCACACAGCCCTGCTCCTTCAATCTCCATGTCCCGAACCCTAAAACCGGAACTTTCAATCCGTCAATATTAATCCGTTGCATCGTATGTCCTTTCCATTTCCTTGCTGTAGAAATTATATAAGAGGTTTTATCGGCAGATAAAGACTTCCTCTCTTCACATCAGGTGTATTTCAGATTATCTTAATAAAAAAGTGCAGGAAGATATACATGGCCAAAATCACGCTCCCGAAAAACTCCAAAGTCAAGCAAGGAAAGTCGCACGACAATGCAAAGGGGGCCAGCAGGCGAAAAACCTTTCAGGTTTACCGCTACGATCCGGATCTGGATGAAACCCCCCGCGTGGATAGCTATACTATTGATCTGGACAAATGCGGGCCTATGGTTCTGGATGCCGTCATCAAAATCAAAAATGAAATTGATAGTTCTCTGACCTTCCGCCGCTCCTGCCGGGAGGGAATTTGCGGTTCCTGCGCCATGAATATTGACGGAACCAACACCCTCGCCTGTACCAAGCCGATTGAAGACATTGAGGGAGATGTCAGGATTTATCCTCTCCCGCATATGGAGATCGTCAAGGACGTTGTGCCGGATATGAGCAAGTTCTATGCGCAACTGAAATCCATAGAACCGTGGATGAAAACGTCCTCCAATGCGCCGCAGAAAGAACGTCTGCAATCGGAGGAAGACGCGAATCTTTTGAACGGGGAAGACGGCCACGGCCCGGCGGCCTGTATCCTGGGCGCCTGCTGTTCTACGGCCTGCCCCTC
>CAKZKV010000181.1 GCA_937124505.1 uncultured Alphaproteobacteria bacterium | reverse complement strand
AAAAACATCTGCTGGCTTTACGGGAATACGGCCCATCCCCACATCATCGCAAGTCTTTCGCGCCAGTCAGATCAATGCTTGCAGCTTAAAGACTCTTTTAAGAGTCTTTTTAACTTGACAAGGAGTCCTGTTTTTTATTTAGTGATTCGACAATTTAAATCAAGAAGGAATAATCCATGTCGAGTCAGAAAAAAAAGTTATCCGCAGCAAATCCACAACTTGATACCATCCTGATTGGGGACTGCATTGACTCGCTCAAAAGCCTTCCCGCAAAATCCATTGACTTGATTTTTGCCGATCCGCCGTACAACCTGCAACTTGGCGGCGACCTGCATCGCCCTGATAACTCCCGCGTTGATGGCGTAGATGATGACTGGGACAAATTCGAAAGCCTGAAAACCTATGACGACTTCACAAAAGAATGGCTTTCAGAATGCCGTCGCGTTCTGAAAGATGATGGCGCGGTCTGGGTCATCGGCAGCTATCATAACGTCTTCCGTTTGGGCTATATCCTGCAAGACCTTGGATACTGGATTTTGAACGATATTATCTGGCGTAAGAGTAACCCGATGCCGAACTTTCGCGGCACACGCTTTACGAATGCACATGAAACACTGATCTGGGCTTCCAAATCAGAGAAATCCAGATATACGTTCAACTATGATTCCATGAAAATTCTCAATGATGATGTGCAAATGCGCAGCGATTGGCTGTTCCCTCTATGCACGGGCGAGGAACGCCTAAAAACAGAAAAAGGCAGCAAGTTACATCCGACACAAAAACCAGAGGCTTTGCTGCAACGCATCCTGATGGCCTGTTCAAAGCCGGGAGACGTGATTCTTGATCCATTCTTTGGAACCGGCACAACCGGGGCTGTCGCGAAAAAACTGGGGCGTCATTTTATTGGCCTCGAACGGGACGAAATGTATGCCTCTGCGGCGCACGACCGGATCGCGGAAGTGCAGATATCAAAAAACACGGAAATTATTCAGCCGCTTTCCAAGAAATCTGAGCCGCGCGTTCCTTTTGGCTCTCTTGTGGAGAACGGCATGTTAAAACCAGGAACAACCTTGACCGATGCAAAAAATAAATATGAGGCGATTATTTGTGCAGACGGTAGCCTGAAAGTGAACCAGTTCCGCGGATCTATTCATAAGGTTGGAGCTGCTCTACAGGACGCCCCAAGTTGTAACGGCTGGACATTCTGGCACTATAAGGAAAAAGACAATTACAAGCCGATTGATGAACTAAGAGCGCAATTACGGAAAGCTATGAATGAAGCATAGATTCATTCATATTCATCATCTTCTACGGCACTATTGTTAGAAGTTTTATCTTTACGACGTGTTTTATAGCTTTTTGTATAGAGCAATTCCTGCATGTTCATAGTTTTATATATTTGATAGCCGTTAATATATGACAAAAAGACAGGAACATTGTCTTCCTTCTGAAAATCTTGAAACCCTGAATATTTTGTAACAGTTATAAATAAACGAATTGCCAAAAATCTATTTTGATCCAGGTTAGTGTAAACGTCTTTCCAGCCTTGAACCAATTCCTTGGCAGTTTCTTCATCTACTTTAATATGAGGAACCATCAGAGGACGAATAAAACGAAACACAGGCTCAAGCGGATATACGTAAAAAAACTTATCCTCCTGTTTAACACCCCGACCAATTCCACAATTAACAGCTTGTCTAGTATCTAAATAAGGGAAGAAATCTCTTTGTCCACTGTTGAAATTTGTACTTATAACGCCAAAATGTCCATTTTCAATATTATATTGTCCTACTTTAATAGGAAGATCAAAATATAATTTGCGTGAAAATTTATCTCTTTTATTACTTAAAAATTCTCTCGTCGTTTCTCTTAAGGGCCCCCATTCAAACTCATTCCCATAATATTTTTTAAAAAGCTCGCATTCATTAACTTGTAAAAAATAGTCTACATGACTGTCATTAGAGATATCAGGCAAACCGAATGACCAGTATAAATACGTCGTATTCGGATAATTCCCGTACTTGTAGTCATCTCCTTTAAAATTGATAGCATTCCTCAAGCCACGAATTCCTCCCACAGATGCATCGTCTGGATCCTCTCCAACCTTTATCTGATCTCCAGCCGAACTTTGCTCACTTTCCTGTGTAGAAAACGCTTTCTGATGACTAAAAGCAATCGTTGCAAGTAAAATCGAGAGCGAAAAAAGAAGTGTTTTCTTGAAACTTGTAGTCATAATATCCATTTGTCCTTATATTTTAATTGCAAGTACAGCTTGATTGATTTCTTAAATACTGTTGGCAATCCAATTTTACCATATGTATCCGGCCTCATCCAAAAATATTCTTTATCAGCCATAACTGATTTGTCTTTTTCGGAGAGAGAGACACCATCCAATATTAAATGAAAATGGGTAAAAGTATGATTAATTTGAAATTTTTCAAGTTTTCCAGCGATATCTGCAGGCTTGTCCATCCATTCACTTCCCGGCACTCCGACCATACTACCAAGCAGTCCTGTTCCCGGCCTTTTTTCAAGCAGTAATTCCCCTTTGGAATTTTCAATAAAATAGAGTGTTCCGTACTTAACAGGCCGGCTTATTTTTTTTGCTTTAACAGGTAGGGTCTCTTGAATATTTTCAGATCGTGCCTTGCAGAACGCTCTTATTGGACACATACCACACTTGGGTGAGATAGGCGTACAGATCATTGCACCAAGATCCATAAGGCCTTGAGCGTACTCCCCGGGATAATCAGTACGTCCTTCACTTAAATGGGCGGCATAGGCATACACTTCTTTTTTACTTTCGCGAACGGGCTTTTTATGACCAAACACCCTGACCAGAACCCGCTCAATATTACCATCCATCACCACTGATGGCTTTTCGAACGATATACCCATAATCGCCGCTGCTGTGTAAGGTCCAATACCCGGCAATTTTTTCAGTTCCGCCTCCTCCTCAGGAAACTTGCCTTGATACTCTTTTGATATCATTTGAGCACATTTATGAAGATTTCTGGCGCGGGCGTAATACCCAAGCCCGGCCCATTCCCGCATCACGTCTTCCTGAGGAGCATTAGCCAGATCATGGATTGTCGGCCACAATTCCGTAAACTTTAAAAAGTAAGGAATAACAGCCTTCACAACTGTTTGCTGCAACATGATCTCTGACAACCATTCATGATAAGGATCAGGTTTGTCCCCAAATACAGCGCGCCAGGGAAGGCGGCGAGCGTTTTCTTTATACCAATTTAACATCGCCCGGCGAAAACTTTCCACATTAATCAAGTCCGGATCATTTGCCTTGAGATTTTCTGCCGTAAGCGCCATAGTTTCAATATGTCATTAAAACCCCTTTCGAAAAGTGTTATTTCGCTTTCAAAGCCAGTTTTTCAAAGAAAATATATGAAACTGGGGCGAATATATGCGTATTGGCCAGAGATTATCGGTGCAGATTATGCCAATAAAGCACTTCCTGTTGCCCTGAAAACCCGCCCCGTAAACAAGAAAAACAGCCAGCAAAAATACGATATTGAAGTAACCCTTTGCCTGATCACCTACAGCGCATATGCCCTGCCCCTTTCTTATCAAAAAGAACGCATCCTTGGACGAATTGAACATTTGTTTGGGGAGCGCATCGTCACTGACATCAAAATCACCCAGAATCATACCTTTCAAAAAGCCTCTACGGCCAATAAATCCACCAGAATATCTTTTGCCAATCAGGAAGAGATAAACGAGATGCTCAAGAATATTACTGATGAAGGCCTGCGAGAAAGACTTGAACAATTTGGCCAAAGCCTGTATCAATCTGCCAGAACTTAAATTGGGAAGCTGAATATGAAAGTAAATGCAAACACCCTGCGCGCCGGAAACGTCTTGGACTATAATGGAAAATTGATGGTCGTCACAAAAAGTGAAATCCTGACGCCTGGTAAAGGCGCCGCCGTAATCAAGATTGAAATGAAAGATATTAAAAGCGGCAACAAGGACAATGTAACTTTCCGCACACAGGAAACCGTTGAGCGCGTTCGTCTGGAACAACATGACTGCCAGTTTCTTTACAGAGACGATGACGGATGTCATTTTATGAACAATGAAAGCTTTGAACAATTCATGGTCGATCCTGATTTAATCGGCTTCTCTGCTGCTTTTTTACAAGATGGCATGACCGTTGAAGTGGAAACATACGAAGGCCAACCTCTCGGCATCACTTTGCCGGACAGCGTCGCGTGTGAAATTGTTGAAGCGGAACCCGTTGTCAAAGGCCAGACCGCAACAACATCGTATAAGCCCGCCATCCTCGATAATGGCGTAAAAGTGATGGTTCCTCCCTTTATTGAACAAGGCACACGCATCGTCGTGAAAACGGCAGATGGTACTTATGTAGAACGAGCGAAGGACTAATGCTCACATTGCAGAAATATATGGCGAGAAAGAGTAAAACGTTCATGTTTCTTGTGCTTTTACAGGGAACCCTTTTAATAGGTTGCACAGAGGCAGGCACTCAACATTTTACAGGCATGATCGAATGGACGGCTCAGGCAAAAGACGTCCCTTCGCTTTGTTATTCTTACACTTTCACGCGCTCAGATAATGGCCAGAAATTCGGCCTCCGTTTTCAGAACATGCCGGAACATACCCCGGGGTATTTTTCCGGTAAAACATTTGAAGTAACGGGGCATTTCGTTACCGAAGAAAGAAAATTTAATGCGATGGAACAACGCCCGATTGATATAAACGGAGACCCCGAACCCGTGACATGTCACTATTTTACTGTTTCAAATTTTTACCCTGCTAAATAAAATTATTATTTAAAACACCTAAGGATCGTCCATGGCTCATATAAATTCTCCCAACATGACTATTATGCTTCGTGCCGCGGAAAAAGCAGCCCGTTCCCTGATACGCGACTTTGGTGAAGTGGAAAACTTGCAGGTCTCCCGTAAGGGGCCGGCAGATTTTGTCTCCGCCGCAGATAAACGTGCAGAAGAGATTATTCATGACAACCTGCTCCGCGACCGCCCGGATTATGCTTTCCTGATGGAAGAAGGCGGAAGATCAGGCCGTGAAGATTATCAACATCGCTGGATCATTGACCCGCTGGATGGAACGACAAACTTTCTGCATGGCCTGCCGCACTGGTGTATTTCTATTGGTCTGGAAGAACGTAAAGACGGCAAAAGTGAAATCATTGCCGGGCTGATTGCCGACCCGATCAAAGACGAATGGTTTACGGCTGAAAAAGGAAATGGCGCTTTTTCAAAACGCAAACGCCTGCGTGTTTCAGGACGCACTGAAATCGCGACCTGCCTGATTGCAGGAGGGTCACCGTTTGCCGGAAAGAAAGATATTCCGACCTACCAAAAAGAAGCCGAACCTGTTTATCGCTTTACATCCGGCATGCGCCGCTTTGGTGCTGCGGCTCTGGATATGGCGTATGTGGCCGCCGGGCGCTATGACGGGTATTGGGAACGCGACCTGAATCCCTGGGATCTGGCCGCCGGATATATTATGGTTAAAGAAGCAGGGGGATTTGTTGAACCTCTCAACCGTGGAAAACATCCCGTCTTTGATGGAAACCTCATCGCCGGAAATCAGGGCATCAGAGAGTTCTTGATGAAACTGCCACAATAGGCTTATAGTACGCAGATGAAATATCTATGCCTTTTTCTCTTTATGACGGCATATATCTCGGCCTTCCCTGCTTTCGCCGAGGAAAACAGAGGCTTTAGTCTTTCAAACTTTTTCAAGATCAAAAAAGCAGAAGATCAGGATCAATACCGTCCCGTTGAACAGGAAAAGAAACCCGCAATTGTTATTTCTGGAAATGCAGGTCCTAAAATGCCCGCCGTTCCCGCCGGAGAAATCAAGAAAGAAGTGATTGTCACAACAATGCTTCCGCCTCAGCCCGCACCAAAAATAGTAACACTTGAAGAGAAACAAAAAGCGCAGCCCCCCCCGGTCACTGTTGAATATAATCCTGATATTCCTTTTATGACCCTGATGTTTCAGCATACGGAACAAAGAAATCTGGAACCGGCGCATCAACAAATTCTGGAAGATACCCTTAAGACAATAAAAACAGGCTTTTATCACGGAAAGATACGAATCCAGTCTTTTTCTGATGGACAAAGTAATAAGCCCGCAATGGACCGCGCCCTGAAAGTCAGGGAATACCTGTTGCAAAACGGCATCGCTTTAACAGATCTGGATGTGCAGGCCCTTCCCTCTCAAAAACAAGGAAATGCCATCCATATCTTCCTTTTGGGGGAGAGCTGATTCGCAGGTTCATCCACAAGAAACTAAAAAAACAATGTGTTTTTTACTGGAGTTGATCAAGAAATGCAGATATCGTGCATGAAATAAACCTTTACGAGGAGTGAAATTATGGATTCATTAACAAAAGTGGTCGTTCTATTTGCCGTTCTTGCCGTTGTAGGCGCTGGCGTTTTCTTTTTCCCACAAAGCCCCTTTTATTACAAAACATTTATTCTGGTTACGGAAGCACCTGCTGAAGATGCAAATGCAGAAGAGCAACCTGCGGCTGAAGCTTCTAAAGAAGAACCAGAAGCAGAAATGTCATATTAATTTTAACCTTATTAACTAAAAAGCTGACTCAATGAAATCATTAAACAGTGTTATTCTGTTTTTTGCCATTCTAGCCGTGGCAGGAGCAGGCCTTTTTTTCTTTCCTGCGAGCCCGTTTTACTATAAAACGCTCGTCTTTATTTCTAATTCAGAGGCTTCGGATAATCTCCCTTCCGACGGGGTTCTTCAGGAAAATGCAGCCCCTGAGACGACAGAATCTTCTCTGAATCAAACAGACGAGAAAAATGTTGTGTCATCAGGAACTATGGATGACGCAGCAGAAGCCAGCTCAGAAGAAGCAACGGAGACTATATCTGATAATTCAGATGAAAAAGTGTCTCCTGTCTCTGCTAATGAAGATGGACAAGATCCTTTGAAAAAGACGCTGGGAAGTGATGACGCTCCTGTCAAAATCATAGAGTTCAGCTCTCTCTCTTGTGGCCATTGCGGACATTTTCATGAAGAGGTTTATCCTGAAATCAAGAAAAACTATGTTGAGACCGGAAAAGTTCAATTTGTCATGGTAGACTTTCCTCTTAATTTACCTGCCTTGCGCGGCGCTATGGTTGCACACTGCCTGCCGGAAGACCAGTACTTTAACTTCCTTCAACTTTTGTTTACAACACAGGATAATTGGCTGACTGGTGATTTCGAATCACGATTGAAACAAAATGCCCAGTTGGCGGGCATGTCAGAACCGGCATTTGATGCGTGTCTGGCTGATAAGGAACTGGAAGAGCAAATTATTTCCCGCGTGGAACGTTCTGAGAAAAAATGGGAAATCAGTTCAACGCCGTCCTTTATTATAGATAACGGGACTGATGATTTCCAAAAGATCGTAGGAAACACACCTTATGAGGAATTTTCAGCTGCGATTGACCGTGCTTTGAAAAAAGCAGAGTAAATAAATATATTGTGAAGTAAGGACCGTGAATGCTGCATTTCAAGTCTTTGCGTCTAAGCGGCTTTAAGTCGTTTATTGACAAGACCGAACTTGAAATTGGACCCGGCCTGACAGGAATTGTCGGGCCGAACGGCTGTGGGAAATCAAATCTTGTCGAAGCGCTACGCTGGACGATGGGCGAAAGTTCCGCCAAAAAGATGCGCGGTGACGGGATGGAAGACGTGATTTTTGCCGGGACAGAAAAACGTCCGGCCCGCAACTTTGCCGAA
>CAKZKV010000180.1 GCA_937124505.1 uncultured Alphaproteobacteria bacterium | reverse complement strand
CGAAATCTCCAATAATAACCCGTTCACGCTGATCGCCGGGCCGTGCCAGATGGAGAGCCGTGATCATGCGTTTGAGATCTGCGGGACGTTGGTGGAACTGACCAAAAAACTGGGGATTCCCTTTATCTACAAGACGTCTTTTGACAAGGCCAACCGTACAAGCCTGTCTGGAAAGCGGGGGATGGGGCTTGAGGCGGCGCTGCCGGTTTTTGCTGAATTGAAAGAGGAATTCGGTGTGCCGTGTCTGACTGATATTCACTCGGCAGAGCAATGTGCGCCCGTGGCAGAGGTTGTTGATATCTTGCAAATTCCGGCGTTTTTATGCCGCCAGACGGACTTGCTGCTGGCGGCGGCGGAGACTGGTGCTGTAATTAACGTTAAAAAAGGCCAGTTTCTGGCCCCGTGGGACATGAAAAACGTCGCGGACAAGATCGCTTCGACCGGAAATGAAAAAATTCTCCTGACCGAGCGGGGGGCATCCTTTGGCTATAATACACTTGTGTCGGATATGCGCAGCCTGCCGATTATGGGGGAAACGGGATATCCGGTGATTTTTGATGCAACGCATTCCGTACAGCAGCCGGGCGGGCAGGGAACGTCATCCGGCGGTGACCGGAAAATGGTTCCGGTTCTGGCACGTGCTGCGGTGGCTGTCGGCGTGGCGGGCGTGTTCATGGAAACACATCAGGATCCGGATAATGCTCCCTCAGACGGGCCAAATATGGTCAGATTGGATAAAATGCCTGAGGTGTTGATTTCCCTCAAACGGATTGACCAGTTAATTAAAACCTCAATTTAAATTTAGGTGTTTTGAATATCAAGCCAATGGCTTGATATTCATTTTAAAGTAATTATTGCCTATTTTGATAGCGGTATTCACACGATTATATATAGGTGAATCAGGCTCAAGGTCTTTGAACAAAATGCAGCCGTAACCGCGGCTGTGATCCAGTGATCCTTTCGCCGCATGGATATCCAGCAAGACAACGCGGGTGTAGAGGTCATAATATCTGGAGGCATACAAATCATCCAGCTTGGTGCCGGGGACACCGTTCAGAACGGTTTCGTTTTCTTCTGTTGTGCCCTTGCCGATTTCTTCCACCCAGCCCTCTGCATTAAAGCGAATGCGGGTGCCTGGCCCGACCTGAAAGACAAATTGTCCATCGACCGGCTGTGGAATTGAGTCATCAGTCATTTTAAGTCCTTTCTTGTAAAAATATTCTGCAAATAGAATACGGTGAGTTCGTCGGGAGATCAAATTCTTTTCAGACGTAAGAATTCTGTTTGGGTGCTTCCTCTGTCAAAAAAGATGAAACTGTGATAAGACGGATTTGATATAAAGAGGAACAGAACAATGACAAATCAGGCATCGGATTTAGGGGCAGGACACGCTTTAATAGAAAAGCCGGAAGCCCGCGGGCGTATTTACAATAGTGTTCTCGAACTGATCGGTGCAACGCCGCTGGTGCGTTTGTCTCAGATTTCTAAGAAATATGCGCTGGAGGCAGACCTCCTTGGTAAGCTGGAGTTTTTCAATCCATTGGCGTCCGTCAAAGACCGTATCGGGTTTGCCATGATTGAGGAGGCAGAGCGCGCCGGAAAAATAACTCCGGGTAAAACGTTATTGATTGAGCCTACGTCCGGCAATACTGGCATTGCGCTGGCCTTTGTTGCTGCCCGTAAAGAATACAGATTGATTTTGACCATGCCGGAAAGCATGTCCGTGGAGCGCCGGAAAATGTTGAAAATTCTGGGCGCGCAACTGATCCTGACACCGGCTGAGAAGGGGATGAAAGGGGCCATTGAAAGAGCCGAAGAGTTGCACAGGGAGCATGCGGACAGCTTTATGCCGGGGCAATTCATCAATCCGGCCAATCCGCAAATTCACCGCGAAACAACGGCCATAGAAATCTGGGAGGATACAGATGGCAAAGCTGATATCCTGATTGCCGGAGTAGGGACTGGTGGAACATTGACAGGGACTGCACAGGTTCTGAAGAAAAAGAACCCTTCTTTTCAGGTAATCGCGGTTGAACCGGAAGACAGTCCCGTGCTTTCCGGCGGTACACCATCTCCGCATAAAATACAGGGGATCGGGGCCGGATTTGTACCGGATGTTTTAGAAAAAGACCTGATTGATGATATCGTCAGGATCAGCAATGACCAGGCCTTTGAAACAGCGCGTGACGTTGCAAAGCTGGAGGGGATTCCGGTCGGTATTTCGTCCGGCGCGGCGATTGCTGCGGCCATTGGCGTTGCCAAACGTCCTGAAAACAAGGGAAAGATGATTGTGACGATCATTCCGTCCTTTGCCGAGCGTTATTTGTCTACGGCTTTATTTGATGGGTTGGAATAAGCTTTATGTTTGATCTGATCCGCAGCATACAACAAAGAGATCCGGCATCACCGACCATATGCGAGGTCATTTTCGGATATGCGGGATTCCATGTCATGCTCTTCCATCGCACGTCCCATTTTCTATGGAAACTGAAATTGCGGGCATTCGCACGATTTATTGCCCAGCTGGGGCGCTGGTTGACGGGCATTGAAATCCATCCCGGCGCACAAATTGGCAAGAACCTTTTTATCGACCATGGTATGGGCGTTGTCATTGGGGAGACGACCGTGATCGGCGATCATGTGACGCTTTATCATGGGGTGACACTTGGGGGACATGGCAAAGCCGGAAAAGGGGAACGGCGCCATCCGACATTAAAGGATGATGTGACCGTCGGGGCCGGGGCGCAGGTTCTGGGGAACATTACACTGGAAAAAGGGGCTTGTGT
>CAKZKV010000179.1 GCA_937124505.1 uncultured Alphaproteobacteria bacterium | reverse complement strand
AATCACTTGAAAGTACTCGAAGATCCCGCAAATATTTTTCCGGATCATACAGGCGGGCGTGCCATTCACTCAGACCGCTCCCCGGCCCGCCATGCAGGCAAACAACAGGAATTCCGTCCTTGTTGCCGTAAGCTTGCCAGTAAATTTTGTGCAGATCAGAGACCTGTACAAACCCTTCATCGTAAGGCACGATTTCAGGATAAACGATCTTTTCAAGTTCCGGAGACAATGGCATGGTTATTCCTTATATTCATCAGATTTTAAAACAACCTTCGAAATTTGATCAAAAACGTCAAGAATGATTGGTTCCCCTGCATCGGCCTTTTGCCTGATATCCAGTTGCAACGGAATTTCACCCAGAAACGGGATTTGTAGCTTTGCTGCTTCTTTTTGTGCGCCGCCATGCCCGAAGATGTGTTCTTCGTGACCGCAATTACTGCAGATATGCGTACTCATATTTTCAATCAAACCCAATACAGGTACATTTGTTTTGCGGAACATTTCAACCGCCTTACGCGCATCAATCAGAGAAATGTCCTGCGGCGTAGAAACGATCACAGCCCCCGTCACGGGTACTTTTTGTGCAAGCGTCAATTGCGCGTCTCCCGTGCCCGGCGGCATATCAATGACCAGCACATCCAGAGGCTTCGCCTCCGCCCCCCATGCAACATCGCGCAGCATTTGATAAAGCGCCGTCTGCACCATTGGCCCGCGCCAGATGAGGGCCTGCTCTCCTTCCGTTAAAAACCCGATGGACATAATTTTCAGGCCGTCCTTTTCAAGCGGGACAAGTTTTTCGTCCTCCACCTTTGGCTTTGAAACCTCAACACCGCTCATCAACGGCACGGACGGGCCATAGATATCCGCGTCCAATAGCCCCACAGTTTTTCCGGCGCGTTGCAAAGCTCTTGCCAGAGACACCGCGACCGTCGATTTTCCAACCCCACCTTTTCCGCTGGCGACTGCAATAATATTCCTGATCCGCAGGTTATTCAGCTTCGGATTTTTCGACATGCCATGCGGATCGCTGACCGCAGAGGCCGTAATGTCCGGCGCTTTTCGCTGCGCAGTCAGAATCGCCATGCTGCGGGTCACGCCCTCCAGTTTATTGACGACCTCCTCGGCCTTCTGTCGTAAAGGCTCCATCGATGGCCCCTGCTCCGGATCGACTTCAATCGTGAACTGCACCTGTCCAAAATCCGTAATATGAAGCCCGCCAATAGATTCAGGAGGCAAATCAATTGTTTTTAACGCTCTAAAAATATCGTCTTTACTAACCAACGCGCTCTTGCCTTTCTTTGCGGTTTCGATATGTTACAGTTACATACTTTAAATAACAGGATATCGAAAGAGAAGAAATGCCTTTGGACGATAATTCAGGTGACGACAAAAACAAACGCCGAAACCCGTGGGGGAATAACAACAACGAACCAGTTCGTGGCCCATGGAAACAGCAGGGCGCAAATGGTGGCGGTGGGCGCGGCCCGAATAATGAACCACCCGATCTTGATGAAATGATCCGGAAAGCCCGCGAAAACATGGAAGTTCTTCTCCCCGATGGATTTGGGCCCGCAAGAATTTTATTAATCGGCCTTATTATTTTATTGGCGGGCTGGTTGCTCACAGGTATCTTTATCGTCCAACCCGGTGAACAGGCGGTAATCCAGCGCTTTGGTCAATATGACCGGACCATCTCACAAGAAGGTATTGGTTATCGCGTTCCCTGGCCGATTGAGACCGTCTCTATTGTCAATGTTGAGGAATTCAGACGCCTGAGCATCGGTTTTTCAGAAGGTGGCGTGGCCGCCTCACGTTTCAGAGCTGCGTCTTCTTCATCGCGTCAAGACATTTACGAAGAAAGCCTGATGCTGACCTCTGATCGCAATATTGTAGATATCAATCTGGTGGTATTGTGGAACATTCATTCTGCAGAAGATTACCTGTTTAATGTCAAAGATCAGGAAGACACCATTAAAAAAGTGGCAGAAAGTGCCATTCGTGAAATTGTTGGACAAAATAACATGTTCCCGATTATCACGCGCGCCCGCGATAAAATTGCCGCAGAGACAAAAGTCATCCTGCAAAAAAACCTGGATGATTATCATTCCGGTGTCAATGTTGCCCAGATCCTGATTGAAAAGGCAGAGGTTCACCCGGAAGTCCAGAATGCCTTCCAGGATGTCCAGTCCGCAAAACAGGATGCGGAAGACATCCAAAACCAGGCCGATGCGTATCGTCAGGACATTCTCCCCAAAGCAAGAGGTCAGGCCATTCAAATGATGCAGCAGGCCGAAGCTTATAAACAATCAGCTATTGCCCGTGCAAATG
>CAKZKV010000178.1 GCA_937124505.1 uncultured Alphaproteobacteria bacterium | reverse complement strand
ACCTGTGGCTTTTGCTATCAACGAAGCCATCGGCATTGAAAGCGGGTTCATGACCACAATTCACTCCTATACAGGTGATCAGCGCATTGTCGATACCATGCACAAAGACCTGCACCGCGCGCGCGCTGCGGCTTGTAACATGATCCCGACCTCAACTGGCGCGGCCAAAGCCGTTGGAAAAGTCCTGCCGGAACTGGCTGGAAAGCTGGACGGAGTCGCCATCCGCGTACCAACTCCACACGTCTCTCTGGTGGATTTGAAATTCGTCGCCAGCCGCCCGACAACACCGGAAGAAGTTAACAAAGCGGTGACAGGTATGTCAGAAGAAAAACTGAACGGTATTCTCGGCGTTTATGACGATCCGCTGGTCTCTTCAGACTTCAACCACAATCCGCTCTCTTCCATCTTCTCGCTGAACGGCACAAAAGTCACAGGCGACAAGCTGGTGCGGATCATGACATGGTATGATAACGAATGGGGCTTCTCTAACCGGATGCTGGACACCACCGCCAAAATGCACGCGGTCGGTTACAATTCCCAAGCCGAAGCGGCCTAAAATATTACAATGAAGATGAAAATAATAAGGAGGGGATTTCCCCTCCTTATTTATATCTGCAGTGCAGCAAATTCCTTGCTTGATTTATCGAAGACCGAAACTATTCTAAGCAACGTATAGAAACCGTATAGAAAGATAAAAAATGGCACAACTAAACCCCGGTGTTGTCACAGGTGAAAACTACAGAACCCTGCTACAGGCCTGCAAGAAAGGGAAATACGCCCTTCCGGCTGTTAACGTCACAGGCACAAACAGCGTCAATGCCGTTCTGGAAGCCGCCGCCGCCAATAAATCCGATGTTATTATTCAATGCTCCAATGGCGGCGCAGCGTTTTTTGCAGGCAAAGGATTTCCAGACAGCTTTCAGGCCAAGGTTCTGGGCGCGGTGGCCATGGCTCGTCATGTTCATGTTCTGGCAGAACATTATGGCATTTGCGTTGTGCTTCATACCGACCACGCCGATAAAAAACTGATTCCCTGGCTTGATGCGTTAATGGACCACAATGAGGCGCACTCTGAACAACTCGGTTACCCGCTTTTCTCTTCACATATGCTGGATCTCTCCGCGGAAGATATTGATTTCAATCTGGCCGAGTCCAAAAAAATGCTGGAGCGTATGGCAAAAATGGATATGAGCCTTGAAATCGAACTCGGCGTGACAGGCGGCGAAGAAGATGGCGTCGGCTCGGACAACGTGGATAACGACAAGCTTTACACTCAGCCGGAAGACGTGCTGAAAGCCTATGAAACCCTCAATGAGATCGGTCATTTTTCCGTTGCGGCTTCTTTCGGGAATGTTCACGGCGTTTACAAACCCGGCAATGTGCGCCTGCGCCCGGAAATCCTGAAAAACTCACAGGAACTTGTCCAGAAAACATATGGCACAGAGGAAAACCCGCTTGATCTCGTCTTTCATGGCGGTTCAGGTTCCGAAAAAGAAAAAATCGAGGAATCCCTGAATTACGGTATTTTCAAAATGAACATCGACACGGACACACAGTTTGCCTTTGCCGAAGGCGTTGGCAAATACGTCTTTGAGAACGAAAACGCTTTCAAATACCAGATTGATCCAGAAACGGGAGAGCCGACCAAGAAGAAATACGATCCACGCGTCTGGCTGCGTAAGGGCGAAGAAGCGATTATCGCGCGTCTGAACGAGGCATTCACAGACCTGCGTTCCAAAGGCAAATCACTTGCTCTGGATGATGCAGAAAGAGAAGCAGCTTAATTATTTATTACATACATAGATGAAAACTGATTATTTTATAGCTTTTTTAATTGTTATTTTACCAGCAGTTGCGATTGGTATTCTTTGGCCTTCCAATCTGCCATTGTGGCTAGGGACAGCCATATCTGGGGCAATTTCTTGTTCTTTTCTATTTTATTATTTTAGAAATCCCGTAAAGAAAAAGAAAGAAAGCCACAAGCAATGAAAAACTGGTCGCCTCATACCTATATTCTGTTTGCCGGTCTGGCGTTTGTGGCTGTGGCCGGGAATTTTGGCTGGACGTATGACCCATTGCGCCCGCACGATTCGCCCAGACAATCCGTTATAAAAGTAGACGATTTAAGACCACCAAGGAATCTGGACGGCGATCCCCGTTTATCGGAGCAGGCGCGTACGCATATCATTGAGAACCACCACCATTCCGCAGGTATTCCGTGTAAAACCGAATTTCCGGAGGACTGGGACGAGGAAAAAGTCATTTCTGTTGTAAAAAAACTGGCGGCCAATGATAATGCGCCCTGGCGACAGGAAGAAAACGGCTATTACGTGGCCGATCAACCCTATGAGACTTTGGATATTCGCGTTGTGCTGGATGAGGAAGGTGACGACATCGTCACGGCCTATCCGACCAACCTGCCGCGCAATCCTTGCTATCGTTAGAGCAAACGTTCTACTCACAAAATAAAACATCTTTAATGTCATCCGCGCCGCTCATCAACATGGCAAGCCGATCAACACCAAGCGCAATTCCACCAGCTTCCGGCATGCCATATTCAAGGGCTGCGATAAAATCGTCATCAACGGGCCAAGCTGACCCGTAAATGACTTCCTTCTGCGCCATGTCTGCTTCGAATCTTTCTTTTTGAATTTTGGCGTCCGTCAACTCCGTAAAGGCATTGGCCAGCTCCAGTCCGCACACATAGACCTCAAAACGCTCCGCCAGTTTTGGATTGGACGTTTTGACCTTTGAAAGCGCCGCCATATGCGCCGGATAATCGTAAAGGATGGTCGGCACGCCCTGCCCTAACTGCGGCTCTATTTTCTCCATGAAGATGCGAAAGAACAGATCGTCCCAGCTATCATCCTCACTCACACGATATCCCTTTTCTGATGCCACTTTTGCAAGCGTGTTGACACACGGCGGCAAAAACGCAGAAAGATCAATCTCCGCATATTTCAAAAATGCCTCACAGACCGATATCTTTTGCCACTGCGCGAACGGATTCGATTCGGAGCCTTTATGTTTCAGTGATTTGATGTTAGCCGCCTCTGCCACATGTCGGAACAGGGCGATAGTGTCCTGCATGATATCCTCATAATCCGCATCCGTCCGATACCATTCCAGCATCTTAAACTCGTGAGTATGAATAGACGACCCTTCGGCGTTCCGATAAACCGGGCAGATCTGGTAAATCCTCTCACATCCCGCCACCAGCAGCTTTTTCATCGCCAATTCGGGAGACGTATGGAGATAACACGTTTGCCGCGTCTGCAAATCAGGTGATGTAATTTCCGTCCGAAACGCATGAACATGCACTTCCCCACCCGGTTGCACCTGTAATGCCGGTGTTTCCACCTCCCAAAACCCTTGCATTTCGAAAAAACCGCGAATTGCCCTGATCACGTTCATACGAACCTCAAGATTGTGCTGCTTTGCTGCAAATATATCGGGGGACCACCAGTTCATGGGATTTTTTTTACCTTGTATCCTTTTGTTTTAAAATAAAAAATGCTTCTTACTCATTTTGTTCCAGAGAATTGAAGGGGGGCGGGAGCGTGTGTTTTTTTGAAATAATCATGCGGCAAATTATAAGACAATATTCCTAAAATAGCAATGGCTTCGGCCAGAATAATCGCAACGGGTAACAAAGAGGACACAACAACGATTGTATCCCCTACACTATGTGTCCCATACTGTAAAAAAACCTCTTGAAATTTCCGAAGAACTTGCGTATTAATCACCTTCGAATAAAAGGATAGAACGATGCAAGCAGAAATTCACCCGGATTACCACACCATCAAAGTTGTGATGACTGATGGCACGGAATATGAAACACGCTCAACCTGGGGCAAGGAAGGCGATGTGATGAAACTGGACGTTGACTGTCTCTCTCACCCGGCATGGTCTGGCGGCGCGACAAAAATCACGGAAAAAGGCCAGTTGGACAAATTCGAAAGCCGTTTCGGTGCGTTTACCGCTTCTTCTGCAAAGAAGAAAGACTAATCCGGCTTTATTTTATAAAGAATTTAAAACCTCCCCAAGGGAGGTTTTTTGTTTTTTAGTACTGCTTTTTTCTGGCTTTTTCCTGCACTTCATAGCGAAGCGGGCGCGTGTAGATTTTGAAAATTGCGGCGCCACCTTCGATTAACATGCGCGCCACAGCCGAAAATGCACTCAATGCCAAAAGCAGAAGAAACATAAAGAAAATCAGCATGCCCGTGTCAGAGATATTGATATCAATCTGCTGCCCTTCCGCAAATGCCGAGAGAAGCTTTTCGCCCAGCCCTTTCCCGTCCTTGCCGACATACTCATTGATATAAGTAACAAGTTTCACATCCTCCGGATTCGTCAAAACCTGATAGATCATATACACGAAAAACAGCCCCATAGCCGCCCCGGTACAAATCAGCACCGTTCCAATTGTCAGCAGGAAAGGCCGCAGGGGCTGCCGGGAATGTGAGTCTGCATCAAAATTCATGCTTACGCCGCTTTCAGTTGTTTGAGTGCCTGTGTCAGTTTTTCGCAGGTTTTCAGGGCTGCTTCTTTTCGGTCTTTTTGCTCCTGAATAATTTCCGCCGGGGCATTTTGAACGAATTTGTCATTTGAGAGTTTTTGGTCAATTTTTTCAACCTCACCGCCCAGTTTCTGGATTTCTTTTTCCAGCCGCGCCCGCTCCTGATCCCGATTAATAAATTCCGCGACCGGCAAGGAAAAGGTGGCTTCCTGCAAAATGATCTGGATAGCGCCCTTTGGTAACTCTGTAACAATATCAATCGACTGCAGGCGTGCCATTTGCTTCAAAATCGCGTCATATTCCTGCAAACGTTCTTGCGTTTTTTGCTCACTGCCCATCACGAGCAGCGGGACTTTCGCCCCCGCCGGAACATTCATGTCCGAGCGCACAGAGCGAATTTCAGAGATAGCCTGAAACAGCCAGTTCACTTCCTCTTCAACCGCCTGATCCGTATTTATTTCCGTATAATCGGGCCAGTCAGATGTCAAAAGAAGGTCATCTGACCCAAAATAAACCTGATTAAGTTCCTCTGTCACATACGGCATGAACGGATTCAAAAGCCCGATCATCTGTTTTAATACCCAGGCCGCCGTTGCTTTGGTTTCGGCGACAATTGCCGCGTCCTCTTTTTGTAACAAAGACTTCGTGCATTCCACATACCAGTCACAAAACGTATTCCATGTGAACTGGTAAAGGGCCATGGACGCGTCATTATAACGATAGCCGTCCAATGCCTTTTCCACATCCGCCGCTGTTTGTTTGACGGACTGGATAATCCATTTATTCAGGGTCAATTGAACTGATTTCGGATCAAATTCCGGGTCATAGACACAACCATTCATCTCACAGAACTTGGCGGCGTTCCAGAGTTTGGTTGTAAAGTTACGATATCCTGCAATACGGTCTTCGGACAGGCGCACATCCCGCCCCTGCGCGGCCATAGACGTAATCGTAAAACGCAGGGCATCGCAGCCGTATTTTTCAATCATGTCCAGCGGATCAATAATATTGCCCTTTGACTTGGACATTTTCTGCCCCTTTTCATCGCGGACAAGCGCGTGAATATAAACGTCCCTGAAAGGAACCTCGCCCATCAGTTCCATGGCGAAGAACATCATACGGCTGACCCAGAAGGGAATAATGTCAAAGCCGGTGACCAGAACGTCCGTTGGATAATAGCGTTCCAGCTCCGGCGTTTTTTCAGGCCATCCCAAAGTGGAAAACGCCCACAGGCCGGATGAAAACCACGTATCCAGAATATCTTCTTCACGCGTCAGACGTACTTCTTCGCCATATTGCTCTTTCGCCTCTGCCAGAGCTTCTTCTTCGGTTTCCGCGACATAAATTTCCCCGTTCGGGCCATACCACGCCGGAATCTGGTGTCCCCACCATAGCTGGCGGGAGATACACCAGGGAAGCTGGTCATCCACCCAGGCAAAGTACATGTTCTCATACTGCTTTGGAACAAATTTCGTCCGCCCGTCCCGCACGGCGTTTCCGGCCTCAACAGCCAGAGCCGGTGTATCGCAGAACCATTGCATGGTCAGATACGGTTCAACGACCACCCCGGAACGGTCACCATAGGGAACCGAGTGTTTAATATCCTCAACCTTGACCACTAACTCCTGCGCTTCCAGTTCCTGCAATATTTTCTTGCGGGCTTCAAAGCGATCCAGCCCCTGATACTCTTCCGGGACGTGTTCATTGAGATGTGCTCGCTCATCAAAGATATTGATCATCGGCAGGTTATGGCGTTTGCCAACTTCAAAGTCATTAAAATCATGCGCCGGAGTAATTTTCACCGCACCGGAGCCTTGCTCCGGATCGGCATATTCATCGGCTACAATCGGAATCGGACGCCCGACAATCGGCAAAATCGCATATTTACCAATCAAATGCCGGTAGCGTTCATCTTCCGGGTGGACGGCTACCGCCGTATCTCCCAGCATCGTTTCCGGGCGGGTTGTCGCCACGGTAATTGTCTCTGCTTCATTCCCTTCGACCGGATATTCAATATGCCACAGCTTGCCTTTGACGTCCTTCATATTGACTTCCATATCGGAAATCACGCTCTGACGTTCCGGGTCCCAGTTGACCAGACGCTCGGCCCGGTAGATTTTCCCACCTTTGTAAAGATCCACAAACGCTTTGATCACAGCCTTCGACAGCCCGTCATCCATGGTAAAGCGCTCCCGCGACCAGTCGGGAGTCGTGCCGAGACGGCGAAGCTGCGCCAGAATGTTTTTCTGGGACTTGTCTTTTTGCGCCTGCGTCAGTTTCAGGAATTCCTCACGCCCCAGTTTAAAGCGGTCTGTCCCCTGCTCCGCGAGTTCTTTCTCAACGACCATGTGCACCGCAATCGAGGCATGATCGGTTCCCGGCTGCCACAGGACGTCAAATCCCTTGCGCCGCTTGTAACGCACCAGAATGTCCTGCAACGTATGGTTCAGGGCATGCCCCACATGCAAAGACCCTGTCACGTTCGGCGGCGGCATCATAATGCAATAAGGCGGCTTGTCACTTGTCGGATCAGCCTGAAACGCACCGGAACGCTCCCATCTTTCGTAATGCTCTGGCTCGCGTTCGTTAAAATCGAAGGTTTTCTCTAACATATCTCTATAATGGTCATCAGTTAAACGTACCCGGAAAATAGTAAAATTCCGGCGGTATGTCTACTGATAACTGGAAGTTAGAGGAATTAGACCGTTAATCATTCAGAGCTTTTTTGGAAAGCCGTTCGAG
>CAKZKV010000177.1 GCA_937124505.1 uncultured Alphaproteobacteria bacterium | reverse complement strand
TGTTCGAAGATTTTAGCAATTTCAAACTTTTAACTTGAAACCAATCATAGGAGACAGAAATATGAACTACCTTGTATTACTTCGCCACGGACAAAGCCAATGGAATCTTGAAAACCGTTTCACAGGCTTTCATGACATCGACCTGTCTGATCTGGGCCGTCAAGAAGCCGCAGAAGCCGGGCAAGCCTTAAAAGAACTTGGCGTGACATTTGATCAGGTTTTTACAAGCACGCTGCAACGCGCCTATCACACGGCGGAAATTGCCCTTAAAGAAGCCGGGCAGGAAAATTTACTGGACACGATGATTAAACATGACGACCTGAGGGAGCGCGACTACGGCGACCTGACGGGCCTGAATAAAGATGAAACCCGCCAGAAGTACGGAGATGAGCAGGTTCATATCTGGCGGCGGTCTTATGATGTCCATCCGCCGGGCGGCGAATGCCTGCAGGATGTCGTGGAAAACCGCGTCCGTCCTTATTACGAAGCGCAGATTAAACCATTGCTAGGGCAAGGGAAAGATATCCTGGTCGCCGCGCATGGTAATTCCCTGCGTGCCATGCTGATTATTCTGGGTGTTGAGACACCGGAAACGATCAATCAGGCGGAAATACCGACCGGCGCACCGCTGATTTTTGAAATGGAAAACGGAAAAATCCTGAAACGTTATTTCCTGAGCGAAAAAGAGGCGGCCTAAGCCGCCTTTTTTGATTCCTTATTATAATAAAGGAAGAGACTTAACGGCGAATACCGTGTTTCTTGAGAATAGCCTGATAACGCTCTTCGCTTTTTCCTTTGACGTAATCCAGAAGTTTCCGGCGTCTGGCCACCATCGCCAGCAAGCCGCGGCGTGAGTGGAAATCATGGTTGTGTTCTTTCATATGATCGGACAGATTGGTAATGCGCTCTGTCAGGATCGCAATCTGCACCTCCGGTGAGCCTGTATCATCTTTGGATGTTGCGTTATCTTTAATAAGTTCCGCTTTTTTCTCTTGTGTAATCGACATCGTTTTCTCCTGTAAGTTAGATGTTAGTCTTAAAAACGCGGGTCGGTTCAATACGCGGGCCTGTCACTTCCACCAATGCCACCAGCCGATCTTTAAAAATGGCGGCGGCGATGTCGCCTTCTTCGGTGTTAATACCGGACATGATTAACCGTTCGTAATCAGGCCGGGCCACAAAAGACAGGACATTCCCGTTTCTGAGCCTGTTTGCTTCCGCCTCTGTCAGAGCCAGTGCCGGGATGTCGTCTAGCACAGTCTCAAGCGGAAACATCATGCTTTCAAGATCGGTTTTATCCTCCATTTGCTCCAGAAA
>CAKZKV010000176.1 GCA_937124505.1 uncultured Alphaproteobacteria bacterium | reverse complement strand
TGATCTGAGAAATAATCCGGGCGGCCTTCTCGACCAGGCCATTGGCGTTTCTGATCTGTTTCTGGACAAAGGAGAAATTGTCTCAACACGCGGACGCCACAAAATTGACAGCAAGCGCGATAATGCCCATGCCGGGGATATCGCAGAAGATCTCCCTCTCGTTGTGTTGGTGAATGGCGGGTCGGCCTCTGCATCGGAGATTGTGGCCGGTGCATTACAGGATCACAGACGCGCCATTATCATGGGAACCCAGACGTTTGGGAAAGGGTCTGTGCAAACGGTCATCCCCTTAAGTGGTGATGGTGCGATGCGCTTGACGACAGCCCGCTATTACACGCCGTCTGGTCGTTCCATTCAAGCCAAAGGCATTGAGCCGGATATTGAGGTTGAAATTGCCAAGGTTGAAACCCTCGAATACCGCAGAACCAGAGAAGCCAACCTGAAAGGCGCTTTGGATAATGGGGCCAATGATAACGAAGTCGCCGCGCACATCAAGAAAGAAGAAGAGGAAAAACTTTCTGAAGAAGAAAAGAAAGAGCTGAAAAATAAAGAACTACTGGAAAAGGACTACCAGTTGAACCGTGCAGTTGACCTGATCCGTGGCCTGTCCATGTATAACGGCAAGGTGATGATGAATACAAAAGAAACGGCCAACGACAATGATCAAACAACACAGAGCGGTGAAGACGTAAAAGAAAATATACAGGAACATTGATCTTGAGCGCCCTGCAAGCACAATCACCTTTCCTTCGGTCTTTCATGAAAGGCTCTGTATTCAGCCTGCTTTTGATTATTGTTTTTGCACTATGGGCATACATGAGAGGCGCGGCCTACGAAGAGAGTGTTTTATCGTCCCTGCCCTCTATCGTGATTCCTGTGTCCCACAGCGAAGAAACAATATCTGGACATCATGTCGCAGAGACACATCCTGTAGCAGGCACCACTGACACAGATCATATGGAAGCCGCCCACCATGATGAAGCACCGGAACACGGCGAAGCGGCCGGGCATCATCAGGACGTTCACACAGATGTTACAATCTATGATGAGGGACTCGTCGAAGAAAGTCAGTTCGGTCTTCTCCCGCAAAAGGATGTTACAAACGGCAATACGCCCTTCCGGCAATACAAACGCAATTTCATCCTTCCTGCCGGACAGCATAAATTTCGTCTGGTTCTGGGGCCGCTGGGTTTTTCTGAAGAGTTTGCCACGAAAATTGCGCATGGGTTACCGCAGGATGTTACGATTCTGATATCCCCCTACTCCGATCATGCGGACGCCTTAATGCGCCTTTTCAAAGAAAGCGGTCACGAAGTCTGGTTGCAGCTTCCGGCAGAAACGCATGATGAATATACCATGGATGCGGGATCACTGGCATTGCGCGCCAGCTACGCCAGAAACAAGAATCTATCCCTCTATAAGCGCGTGATGGGACGCACAACAGGCTATGTCGGTCTCTTTATTAACCATGCAGACAATAGCACATTGTCATTTTCCAGCGCCCGCATGGAAGAACTGCAAACTGACATCTATCAGAGAGGTCTGGGGCTCGCGTACTTTGCAGACAAAGCTATGACGGATATCGAAAAAATCAGTACAGAACATAATGGACAAACACGCCTTGTCAGTTATCAGTTTGATACGATTTTTCCGATGGCCAAAGAAAGCTGGATGAAATTGATGAGTGACGGGCGTGATATCAGCATGTTATACAAACCTTATCCCAATGATATTTCCATGCTGTCTGAATGGCTGCAAACGCTGCCAGAACAGGGATATACCCTGACTCCGCTTTCTGCAAAATAAGAAAAAACTGATCTTTATTTGATTTCTTTCACCGCGCCCTTTATATATGCAGAATGCCTCATAAATCTGATCTGGATAAACTTCCTTACCGTCCCTGCGTTGGCGTTGCCCTGTTTAACCAAAGGGGGCAGGTTTTTGTCGGGGAACGTATTGATACGCCGGGGGCATGGCAAATGCCGCAAGGCGGGATTGACCCGGGTGAAGATGCTAAGGCCGCCGCTTTCCGTGAATTAAAGGAAGAAACCGGAACGGACAAGGCAGAATTTATAGAGATTATGGATCACACGGTTTCCTATGATTTACCACCTGAGCTATTAGGAAAAATGTGGGGGGGCAATTTCCGGGGACAACAACAATACTGGATTGCCCTGCGTTTTACAGGGCAGGACTCTGATATCATTCTGGATGATGATGACCGCCCGGAATTCAGTGAATGGAAATGGGTTGATTTGAAAGATATAACAAACCTTATCGTACCGTTCAAGCGCGACGTTTATCAGCACGTCATTCAGGCTTTTCGTAAATACTCTCAGTCTTAGACACTAAAGAAATATACTTAAAACCAAATGCCACAAAAAAAGGTACTGCGACATAAAAATTGTAAGTAGCTTGATATGTATCACCACTCACAACAGACTCGTTATGAGCTATTGAGGCTAAAAAAGTGAGAACACTTCCCCAGAATGTAAAATAAGCAAGAAGACCTTTCCAAGTATTTACAAGAAATACCGTCAATAAAGGTAAAAAAGGCAAAAATAAAAGTGCAAAAACTATTATATGAAATGCAGAAATCATTACTCATTCATTCAACGGGCTCCATGCCGGGTCAGAGCCATCTCGCGGAGTGTCGAGGCGGCGCTCGTTAAAGCCTGTCAGGTCAATGGTATAGAGCTTGGCACTACGCCCGTTTGCGCCGGGCGTTTCCTTAAAGAAAATCAAAACACGACCATTCGGTGACCAGCTGGGGCCTTCCACATGATAGGCGCTGGTAATCAAACGCTCTCTGGAACCGTCTGGGCGCATTACGCCGATATAGAACTTGCCCCGGTGCATTTTTGTAAAGGCGATCAAGTCCCCACGCGGCGACCAGACCGGGTTACCATAACGGCCTTCTCCAAAGGAAATACGCTCTGTCCCGCTGCCGTCCGTGTTCATGATATAAAGTTCCTGCGCTCCGCTACGGTCTGATTCAAACACGATTTTAGAGCCATCCGGTGAATAGCTTGGTGCTGTATCAATCGACGGATTGGTTGTCAGGCGCCGTGGCTGTTTGGAACGAATATCCATGACATAAATATCACTGTTCCCGTTTTCTGAATAACTCATGACAACCTTTGTGCCATCCGGCGAGAAGCGCGGCGCAAACGTCATGCCGGGAAAATTGCCCAGAACATCCTGACGGCCTGTGTTAATATCGTACAGGTACACACGCGGACGATTATTGTAATAAGACAGGTACGTAATGAGTTGCTGGTTGGGCGAGAAGCGCGGCGTCAGAACCAGATAAGACCCGTCTGTCAGATATTTATGATTGTAACCGTCCTGATCCATGATCGCCAGACGCTTGACACGGTTTGTAACGGGGCCGCTCTCCGAGACATAGACAACCCGGCTGTCAAAATACCCGTCTTCCCCGGTAATCCGTTTATAAATTTCATCGGAGATGATGTGAGCAATCCGCCGCCAGTTACTCTCATTTGTCGTGTAGGCCATACCTAACATCTGACGTTCGGAGAAGACGTCAAACAAACGAAATTCCACGCGCGTTTGTCCATTCTCCGCCTTGCTGGCCGTTCCTGTCACAAGCGCCTGAGAGTTGATTGCCCGCCATTCCGGGAATCTTGGCCCACCGACGTTTAAAGACCGCGTATCCTGAATGAAGGCTTGCGGATCTAGCGGTTTAAACAACCCTGTTCTGTTCAGGTCTGCCGTGACAACTCCGGCAATATCACGCCCCAGCTTTTGCCGCTCTGAATCGTCACTGTAAAAGGAAGTGATGGCAATCGGCATCGGTTGGAAATTCGGCTTGGTAATGTCCAGCACCAGTTCTGCCGAGGCAGGCAAACTGAAAAGCAATACGAATAAGGACAGAATAAAAGATCTCATTAAAGGGTCTCCTAGATTTGGAACAGAACTATAACATACCTCTGGGGTTGAAGTTTAGTTTAATTGTTTGCCATTCATGGTATTTTTCCGGGGGTAATTTTAACTCTTTACAGGCGGGTTTGCTAAGGGCGCGCTCAGCTGCCTCCGCCGCCGCTCTGAAGGCAGAATCATAATTCATACGTGATCGGTTAAGAATATCTATACGCCGCACTGTTCTGTCCGGGTTCATGGTCAGATTAAGGGTGACAATCAAATCTTCAGCATATTTTGCCCCTGCCGGAAAATACCAGCATCCTTCGATCTGGGCCTTTACAATGCCTTTTTCACTCAGGCTCAGTTGCCCGGCAGACATACCGCTCTGGGCGATAGAAGGTTTTGCCTCCGCCTGTGCAACAGGTTTAGGCGCCGGGTCACTTTCCGCCAGATTTTTCAGCAAGGCATTCATTCTGTCTTGCTGTTTGACTTCTACGGGGTTCTCTTTTTTCGGCGGCGGTTTTGGCTTACGCGTCGGCAGCAAGACAGGCTTTTCCGGTTCAACTTTCTCTTCTACCTTGGACTCCGGTGTTTCAATTGGCGGAGGCGGCGGGGCTGGCTGCGGCACAAGTTCTTCAATCACCGGTTCCGGCTCTGGCTCCGGAGGGATTTCTTCCACCATCGTTGGCGCACGCTCTACAATGGGGGGCGGTTCCGGCTCTATCGTGGCCTCTTCCTGCGGTGTGACCTCTTCCGCCAGCTCTGATGAGCTGATGATTTCTATCGGGACAGGCTCATAGAGAATTTCCGGGTTTTTAACGATCATCGGAATTCCAAACACAATCAGAAACAGGATCACCGCGTGCCCAACCAGAGACGCAGTGACAGGCATGTTCATCCCCCCATTCAGAGTGGAATAACTGTTTTTCGTATCATATGGCGAATGATAGGCGCTCATGCTTTGGTAATCGTACTTCCTGATCTGTTCGTCACTTTACAGAACTTATATATGATAAACCACCAAAAAACGAAGTGGTTTTGAATAAATCCTGATCATTAACTTTTTTTCAAAACTTCTTTTTCGGGAGGTCTTACGCGTATCAGAGTAATCTGGTTCCGTTGGCGGCGGGCAATATCAAACCGGAACCCGTGGAACGTAAAAATC
>CAKZKV010000175.1 GCA_937124505.1 uncultured Alphaproteobacteria bacterium | reverse complement strand
CACGGCATGCATGACGGTCGTATGATCGCGGCCACCAAACTTGCGGCCAATTTCCGGCAGGCTACGCTGTGTCAGTTGCTTGGCCAGATACATGGCAATCTGACGTGGGCGCGCCACGGCACGCGCGCGGCGGGCAGAATGCATATCGTCCAGTTTCAGGGAAAAATGCTGGATGACCTTTTTCTGGATTTCATCAATCGTAATCCGGCGATCATGAGACCGCAGAAGGTCATGCAGAACATTTTGCGCGGTTTCCAGCGTAACCTCATGCCCGCAAACATCGGCATGTGCGACCAGACGGGTCAACGCCCCTTCCAGTTCGCGGATGTTGGAGGTAATTTTCAGCGCCAGAAATTCCAGCACAGACTGCGGCACACGCGCCTCCATCAACTCGCGTTTTCTCTCCAGAATGCCCAGACGTAATTCATAGGTAGAGGGTTGAATGTCCGTCACCAGCCCCCAGGCCAGACGCGAACGCAGACGCTCGTCCAGACCACTCATATCGGACGGTGCACGATCAGCGGAGATAATAATCTGTTTGTTATTGTCAATCAGCGCGTTGAAGGTATGAAAAAATTCTTCCTGCGTTGACTCTTTACCTGCAATGAACTGGATATCGTCCATCATCAACACGTCTACGGAACGGAAAAACTCCTTGAATTTCATCATGTCCTGCGCCCGCAGGGCTTTGACAAACTGATACATAAACTTTTCAGCCGAGAGATAGAGTACGACTTTTTCCGGGTCGCGTTTTCTGATTTCCCAGGCGATCGCATGCATCAGGTGAGTTTTTCCCAGCCCGACACCACTATAGAGATAAAGAGGATTAAACGGCACATTAATACTCTCCGCCACACGTCGCGCCGCAGAACAGGCCAGAGCATTCGGCTCCCCAATGACAAAACTGTCAAACGTAAAACGTGGGTCAAGCGGAGAGAAAAACTCGCCAAACGGCCCGTTTTCAGGATTAAGCGCTTTGGCAGAAGCGGCTTGCGCTTCCTGTTGAACAGAAACCTCTTTCGCGTCCTCCTCAGAGATAAAGGAAGATTGGGCAACAACGAACTCAATGCGCTGAATGTCTGCACTCCGCACCCGGCACATTTCAAGAATACGCACGGCATAATGGTTCTGGATCCAGTCACGAATAAAGCGTGTCGGAACAGAGACTTCGAGAGGGTTATGATAATAGGCTTGCAACTGCAAGGGTTTTAGCCAGCTACGGAAAACAGCCTCCCCAAATTCCTGACGCATATCTGCGTGAACCTGACTCCACAAAGCGTCGATCTCATTTGAAGGCGCATACGAATTAACACTACTTTTGTCATCGTTTTGTTGCGGCTCTTCCGAGATAACTGTGAGGATTTTGTCAGGTTGCTTCATAAAATAAACTCCTTCTTAAAAACTTAAAATTTGTTACACAACCCAGTTACCCGGACGAGCGTCGTCAGACACAAAAAACATGTGTTTTTCGCATTTATTTTTTCAAATAAATAGACCTATTTTAACAAAGGCGTGTGCCTAACCCCTTATGCAACTGTCATTGCATATCATCACAAAAAGTCAGCCTATAAACTATAGAACCTGACTTTTCTGTCAGTACATTTTCTCTTGTGCTGATAAAGATGAGGTTACAACACCAAGAAGGATGAGGGCAATAAGAAAAAAACGAGAACATTTAAAAAAGAAATTTTCGGTCTTATAACAAATACGCCCATAGGCAATCGGCTCTGCAAAAATTACAGAGCGAAAATTACCTACATCTATGGAAATTTTTAAGCAGAAACTTTCAGTTTCTGAATACGGCTGCTCAGGCGTGAGATTTTACGTGACGCCGTGTTTTTGTGAAAAATACCCTTGGCTACGCCGCGCATAATCTCAGGTTGCGCAGATTTCAGCGCTGTCTGTGCATTTTCAGCACTTCCCTCTTTCAGGGCCAATTCAACTTTTTTAATACATGTACGGATACGATTGCGACGTGCTCCATTGATATCTGCACGTTTCGCATTACGACGAATTCTTTTTTTCGATGACGCATGGTTTGCCATGTCTGTAAACTCCTAAACTTTATTCAGAGACTTGTCTTATAACGGTATATGAGATGTCATGTCAAGAAAAGATATCACAAAAATCTTACTTTTTACCGCGGCTCCAGAAGGATCATAATCCTGTTTTCTTTATCAGAATCTGAAGGGAACACCTTAAGCCTCTCATTTCCTTTCAAAAACTCGTTGTTCTCTATTTCCTGCCATCCTAGCGATGGTAGTAACGCCTGATAATAAGATATGACACTGGTTGAATCAATACCCTGCAATTGCAGCTCAACTTGAACAAATCTGCCGTTTGGCGCATCAAACAAGACCGCCGCGTCCATATTTTCAGATGCGCCTTGCGGCAATGGAAGCTCTGGAATGGATTGCAAAAACCGGACAGTCTCCGCAGAAACCGGAGAGATCACAAAAAGAAACAAAACTACGATCAAAAGGCGCATATAGTTCACAGAATATCTTCTTCCTCTAAGACTGACAAGACGGACAGTAAAATGTTGAGCGTCCGCCCTGGATGATGCGCTTGATATCATGACCACACCCTGAACATTCCGCGCCTTCCCGACCATAGACAAACAGTTTTTGTTGAAAATAACCAAAATCTCCGTCCGGCAAGCGGTGATCTTTCAACGTGCTGCCGCCTGCCTCTATGGCTTCGCGTAACACGATTTTTATTTGCCTGACCATTTCTTTCAATTCTTCCCCGCTGACTCTTCCGGCCTGTTTCATGGGGGAAATCCCTGCTCTATATAAAACTTCACAGGCATAAATATTGCCGACCCCCACCACAATGCGCTGGTCCATGATCGCCTTTTTGATTGGAACCATTTTATTCCCCAGGCGCGCCGCCAGACCATCCGCATCAAATTCCGCTGAAAGCGGCTCCGGCCCAAGATGAGAAAACGCCTTATGCGTCGGCAACTGCATTGATGGCAGATCAAACACCATTCCGAACCGCCGCGCATCATTCAAAACGATTTCATGCCCGGACGCCAGCTTCACTTTAAAATGATCATGCTTTTCCGGTTGTGAATTGTCCTGTGGCGCTAAAATTCTGATCCGTCCTGACATACCTAAGTGCAAGCTCAGAATAAGACTGTCACCCAGAGCATTCGCGAAAGATCCATGAGGTCCTTTAGAATGACAATAAACCAGAATATACTTCGCCCGTCGGTCAAGTTTTTCTATTTTTGCGCCGCTTAGCCGTTCCGCGAGACCTTCTGGAAAAGGACTCCGCAAACCTTTTTTCCCACACCAGACATCCTCAATCACCTGGCCCTGCATCACGGGGATCAAGCCACGCATTACAGTTTCAACTTCGGGAAGTTCGGGCATTATTTATATATAGAAAAAAAAGCCGCTGAAAACCAGCGGCTTTTCTGTTTTCTGGATCCCCGCCTGCGCGGGGATGACGACTGGGTATGAACCAAAGCAAAGAGCGTTTTGACGTGGCGAGGCGCAAGGAGCGAAGTGTAGCTAACCTACACGAGCGACGAAGCAACAAAGCCACGGTGAAACGATCAAAGCTTTTAGAAGCCCATACCGCCCATTCCACCCATACCGCCCATGGCATCCATGGCGCCAGCAGCATCATTGGCAGCTTCTTTTTTAGGCGCTTCGGCAATCATGGCTTCGGTTGTAATCAGCAGAGACGCTACAGACGCCGCGTCTTGCAGAGCTGTGCGAACCACTTTGGTCGGGTCGATGATACCGGCTTTTGTCATATCCGTATATTCATCATTTTGCGCATTGAAGCCAAAGTTTTTGTCCTTTTGCTCCAGCAGCTTGCCAACAACGACAGAACCTTCAGACCCGGCATTTTCAGCAATCTGACGAACCGGGGCCTGCATGGCACGGCGCACGATGTCAATCCCGACTTGCTGGTCGTTATTGACCGCTTTCAGGTCCGCCAGCGCGTTTGATGCATAAAGAAGTGCAACACCGCCCCCAGGAACAATCCCTTCTTCAACGGCGGCACGCGTTGCGTGCAGCGCATCGTCCACGCGGTCTTTTTTCTCTTTCACTTCAACTTCGGTCGCACCGCCCACACGGATAACGGCAACGCCACCGGCCAGTTTCGCCAGACGCTCCTGAAGTTTTTCACGGTCATAATCAGATGTCGTGTCTTCAATCTGGTTTTTGATCTGGCCGCAACGGGCTTCGATGTTGGCCTTGTCGCCGGCCCCGTCGATGATGGTTGTGTCATCTTTGGTGATACGAACTTTATCAGCCGTTCCCAACATGTTCAGACCAACATTCTCCAGCTTGATCCCCATATCTTCGGAAACCAGTTCAGCTCCTGTCAGGATCGCCATGTCTTCCAGCATTGCCTTGCGACGATCACCAAAACCGGGAGCCTTCACAGCTGCCACTTTCAGACCACCGCGCAGCTTGTTGACGACCAGCGTTGCCAAAGCTTCGCCTTCCACGTCTTCCGCAATGATCAGCAGCGGACGGGAAGATTGTACGACGGCTTCCAGAACCGGCAGCATCGCTTGCAGGTTGGAGAGTTTTTTCTCGTGAAGAAGAATGTAAGGCTTGTCCAGTTCACACACCATTTTCTCCGGATTTGTCACGAAGTATGGTGAGAGGTAACCACGGTCAAACTGCATGCCTTCGACGGTTTCCAGCGTTGTTTCCATGGATTTGTTTTCTTCCACAGTAATCACGCCTTCATTACCAACAGCTTTCATGGCTTCCGCCATTTTGTCAGCAATGTCTTCGTCGTAGTTGGCAGAAACCAGCGCCACGTTACGAATAGCGGCATTGTCTTTCACTGGCTTGGAAACAGACTGGATTTCTTCAACCGCTTTCAGGACACCCATATCCATCCCACGTTTGACGTCCATCGGGTTCATACCGGCAGCAACCGCTTTCTGACCTTCACGGATGATCGTGCGGGCGATCACGGCTGTTGTTGTTGTACCGTCACCGGAAATGTCGTTTTGCTTGGAGCAGATGTCTTTAATCATCTGCATGCCCATATTTTCGAATTTATCTTCGGCTTCCATTTCCTTGGCAACCGTGACACCGTCTTTTGTGACACGCGGCGCACCGAATGATTTTTCAATCAGGACGTTGCGGCCCTTTGGCCCCAGAGTTACGGCAATGGCCTTCACAGCTTCTTCAGCACCTTTCGCCATGCGTTGGCGGGCAGTGTTACCATGAATAATTTGTTTTGCACTCATAGTTTAATCCTTTGTTTTTAAATAAATAAATTAATGTTACTCAGTGTGTTCCCCAAAATCGGGGGAGGGGTTATGCTGCCTGATCGACAACGCCCATAATATCTGATTCTTTCATGACCAGAACTTCC
>CAKZKV010000174.1 GCA_937124505.1 uncultured Alphaproteobacteria bacterium | reverse complement strand
GTTCCGCAAACCCGACTGTGTCTGGAATATTGATTGTCGTCGCGCCAGACTCAATTGCCGCTTCAACACAGCGGCACAAAAAATCGAGATCGGAACGCGTTGCATCCATGCCCGACCACTCAACATTGTCCGTATATTGCCGCGCCTTGGACACACTGGCCTTTACGTCCTCATAGACCTGATCCGGCGTCATGTTCAACTGGTACTTCATATGGGACGGACTGGTGGAAATAAACGTATGAATACGGGGACGTTTCGCCTCCTTCAAGGCTTCACCGGCAGACTCAATATCCGGCATTTTGGCCCGCGCCAGGCCGCAGACAATCGCATTTTGCATAGCCTTGGCAACTTCCTGAACGGCTTCAAAATCACCGGGGGAGGCAATCGGGAACCCCGCCTCAATCACATCCACCCCCATGGCATCAAGCAGGCGGGCGATTTTCATTTTTTCTTCCAAATTCATGGAACAGCCCGGTGACTGCTCCCCGTCACGCAAGGTGGTATCAAATATAATGACTTGGTTTTCAGACATATTAACTCTCTTTTCTTTGTATAAAGTATTGTTACTCTGTCATCCTGAATTTAGCAAACCTTAGCGAATAAAATGAGCTTCAGGTTTGATTACATGATGGATCTGAACAAAAAGATTCATCGCATAATAAAATCAATTCGTTCATTTCATTCACGATGATTTTCTAAGCTCAGAATGACAAACCTGTAATGTATTTAAAAACCCCTGAAAGGTGGAACAGATTTTATTCCGCATCACCCTTTCAGGGGCGGATAAGTCGTAGAAGAGAGAGAAGTGATTGAAAATATGGGTGTTTCATCCTGCTCAACGGCCTTTGAGGCGTCCTTCCAGTTCATGCACATCAAGAGACCTGGCTTCCGAAGGGATCATCACTGGAATACCGTCCTGAATAGGATATGCCAAGCCAGCAGCTTCAGAAATAAGTTCCTGCGCTTCGCGATCATATCTGAGCGTCGATTTTGTCAGAGGACATACTAACAGTTCCAAGAGCTTTGGATGAATATCTGCCATAAAGCGACCATATTCAACCCTTAGCAGAATTTCAAGTCCTAAATGATCAGCTCTTTCTTATATTGTCTTTTTGTGTATCTCTATTTCCAGCATGGCCTTCAGAATTTCCCCCCTTGCTTCGCAGCAAGGGGCTTCCAGCAAGGCCTGTTTCTCATTCGGTTCAAAGGGACAGATCATGGACAGGGCGGAAATAATTTTCTCATCAGGGGCTTCATAGAGAATATCCCAGTGCATTTCTATTCCCTGCTGCTGGAAATATGCCTTTAAAACCTGGAAAAAATCATCTTTTTTAAATCCAAAACAGCATGTCGATTCGAGGTCTCTGGAAAATTCTTTCCAATCCGGCACAACCCGCCGATATAAACTGTTGCATTTGAGCTCTTCCTGAATTCGAAAGCGACTTAAGCCCAGCAGGGTAATCAGATAGCGCCCGTCCTCCGCCTCCTCAAAAGAAATAATGCGCCCGGCGCAGCCAACATCATACAACCTGCATCCTTCTGCGCAGGGGTGGGTCTGCACCATGCCAACCATCCGGTGTTCGCGCAGGGCATCATCCACCATTTCCACATAGCGCGGTTCGAAAATATTTAGAGGCAATTGTGCATGCGGCAACAGCAAGGCGCCCGTCAAGGGAAAGATCGGGAGAGATTGCGGCAAATCAGTTGTAGTCATAAGCGCCATAAAAAATGATTTAGAACAGACATCAAAAAAAGAAAGATAAAGAAAACTTACCTAATTTTTTATCTGCTCGGCAGGCTATTAATTACAGCCTTTTTCTGCTTTTAAAGACATTAACCCACTTTCCCGGTCAGCAATTGTTTTTTCTGCAGCGCTTTTTTCCAAAGCGTTACCTATTCCGAAATCTCCAAGAAATCCTGCAACAGACATAAGATTTATCTGTGATCCTTCAGCAACCTGCCGACGAGCTTCAGCTACTTTTGCCAGTTCCAGATTGATATCTTTACAGTCATAAGCTAGGGCTTCAGCACCACTAACAGACTGTAACCTATCATAGCGCTTGGTCGCACAACCACTAATCATAAGAGTTGCACATAAAAAGAGAGGAATAGTGTAGAATTTCATTAATTGGATCCTTACTAATTTGAAATTATATTCCCTAGCTATACTGCCTTTATATAATTTTTCAATATCTTTAGCTTCTCAACTCTTCCAAATCCTCATACAGCGCCAGCGCTTCTGGATTGGCGAGAGCCGTTTTATTCTTCACCGGGCGTCCGTGAATCACGTCCCGCACGGCCAGTTCGGTGATTTTTCCGGATTTTGTGCGGGGAATGTCCGTCACCTGAATGACCTTGGCCGGAGTATGACGCGGCGATGCCCCGGTGCGGATGCGGGTTTTGATTTCTTTAATCAACTCTTCTGTGAGAGTCTCTCCCGGCTTCAGGACAACAAACAGGATCACACGCACATCCCCGTCCCAGTCCTGCCCGACGGCGATCG
>CAKZKV010000173.1 GCA_937124505.1 uncultured Alphaproteobacteria bacterium | reverse complement strand
GTATCTCTCAAGGCGTTATGGCAGAAACGGCAAAATCCATGCTTGAAGTGATTATGTCGCGCCGTGAAGAAGCAAAGGAACGCCTGGGGACAGATGATCCTTACGTGCTGGCGACCGTTCTCGGAGATCTCCTTCCCCAAAACGTTTACGAAAAACGCCATGAAAAACTGGATGGCATCCGCCTTTTCCCATTGGATCGCCGTAAAGTCAAAGAAACAAACCTTGAATTTAACCAGTTTCCGCAAATTCTTGCCTATTGGAGATCTAAACACGGACCGTTCGAGGGGCATCCGCCACTTGAATGGCTTCCTCGCTATAAAGACCTTTTGTTGGATGAAGCAGCCTAGACTCGCTGCCTCTTTTCTAAGTTTTGTCTAAATAAGACTTATATTCTATTAAAAAAATAGATATTATATTTTTGTAAATAATGTCTGAGCTATTTTAATCAAATGAAATTTTTAAACAAGTTACTTGCCCCGCTCGAAACAACCTTTAAAAAAAATGTCGAGTCTTACATCCGGCTTGAAACAGCTGATGACGAATACACTATTGTATCGACAGATGGCTCTTTGATTACATATTTAAAGATTGAGGGAAGCCGACAAATCATTGGCGATGAAGAATATAAACATCTGGTTGAATCCTCCACAATTAAACTCGGCGCTCGATTTGACCGTGCTGGGCACGCCCTTCAGGTCTTTTTTATTCGTGATAAGGAACGTGTGGCTGAAAGCCTCGAACAACTGATTCGTCCAAGTAAGCTGTCAGCGCAGGCTATAAAAATGGACGTGATTGACCTTTTGGAAGAACGCAAACGTCACCTGCAAAAATTTATTTCTTATGAAGAATCTTATTTTGTTCTATGGACGCGCCCCTCTGTTTTGACAAAAACAGAAATCAACAGGGCTGCAAAGGAAGCCAAAGAAAAAAAATGGGTCAGCGCCGGGCATGCCCAAAATCCACTTGCGGCGCTGGATGCGCTTAGAACACGCCATAGAAGTTATGTCTCTGCGATTGTATCTGCTCTGGATGAACTGGATATCAAAGCGATCAAGTTGGGGGCTCACGAAGCTCTTATTGCTGTGAAAGACAATATGTTTCCGGAAAAAGCACATGAAAATTGGAAGCCCTGTCTTCCGGGAGACCCTATTCGCCCCCGTGCGCCCACCACAAGCAATGATCTGTCAGAGATTTTATGGCCCTCACTCCAACAACAAATTGCATCTACTGATGCTCTTATTATTGACGATTCAATTGTCAAAATAGGAAATCAATTTTGGGCCGGGGCGGACATGACCCTTGGGCCTATGGATGCCAACGCATTTCCGGTTCTCCTCAATCGTCTGGTTGAAGCAGGAGTTCCGCACAGGATATCTTTTATGATTGAAGGTGGCGG
>CAKZKV010000172.1 GCA_937124505.1 uncultured Alphaproteobacteria bacterium | reverse complement strand
CCGAACACAAAACACCTTTGGCCGTACCCTTTGAATAATCCCTTGTCCTGATGCGTAACACCAGTGCGGATCATTTCCCCTGATGTCACAATGTAATTGTAACGATCTTTGGCAAGCCCCATCTTGCTTAGCTTTTTAGCACTATACGAAGCGGGAGCCCCCGAGTTTGAGAGGATAATGATGGTCTTGTGCCTTTTGTTCAGTTCATCAAAGCATTCCAGAACCCCATCATACAGTTTATGACCATCATGCAGGACGCCCCACTGGTCAATAATAAACCCCATATAGGTATCGGATATATCAGATATTCCCTGACAGAATTTCGTTGTTGGCATAATTTTAAAAAAAACCTTTTGATATAAGATATTGAAGAATACCGTAAAAAAATCAATAAAGGATTACCAGAAAGCACAAGAGAATCAATATTGTTATTAAACCATCATTTTTGCGCCTGCTGCCGCGCCAAGAATTCGATACAGTCTGGCCACATCACTTGATCCGATTGCCGTGCGCAGCAGATCATCCTGTTCCTGATTCCCGACTTTTGCATACATCGTTTCAAAATGCTTGATATAGCGCGTTGCATAGGTTCTGAATTCGGGATCTTTTTTGTATTTTTCCGTTAATTTAGATGTGGGAATGTTGTGTTCAATCTGGCCAAGATGTCTCATAAAAACAGATGTGTCCCCATCCTGAAATGATTTCCACATTTTCTCTGAAATACCACCATTCAGAGCCCGGGTCAGGTCAACAGTCAAAGAATAGATGCTCTCCAGAACATATCTGGCGGAGGAAATAAACTGCGTCTGCTCCTGCTCATTCATAATGCTGCGGATATCTATCGCCGCTTTTTGCAAATCACGAGAGGTTTCTTTCATATAAAGCGACTGGGTTTTGAAATCCTGCGTTGCTTTTTCCGTATGTTTCAGGACCTCCGAAGATACGCGGATCAGGTCTTTTGATTCCTGCCCCATATCACTTTGCGCCTTGCGGATTTTCAGGCTGACCTCATCCGCTACCAGAGACAGACTTGTCATATCGTTTTTCAACACCTTGCCAGCTTTGGAAATATTGTCGCTTGTCTCCTGGGCATTTTGCGCCACCAGCTTCGACTGCTTGCGAATTTCCTCACCATAATATCCCGACATGCGCAGGACACTCTCCAGTTGCGCCTCCATTTCCTTGTGCCGTGATGCGAAGACATTTTTCACCTTATCAAGTTCTTTCACATGCTCACGCCCCTGCTCCAGCAGGTCCTGCGATTGGTGCGAAATATGGGCCGCCAGATCCGAAGATTGTCTGATACGGCTTTCCATGGCTTTTTGCAGCGTTTCTGTCTGTATTTCCGCATGTGTGACGGATTCCGTGATTTTAGCAACGACCTCCTCTGACACATCCGCCGTCATCCGCGCGGTATCCCCCAGTTCATTCGCGGCCTCTTTCATTTGAGACACAGCCGCACCAATGGTTTCCGACAATTCGCTGTTCTGTGACTCAAGCGCCCTTTGGACACCTGTAATTTTCAGGATGACCTGATCGCCAAGAATGTTAAACCCATCCGTTTGCGCTTTCAGGTCCCGTTGCGCCGCTGTAATACGCTTTGACGCATCCATCGAAGCCTGCTCTATATCCTTGGCACAGGATTGCAGATTATCATTAACCCCGCCAAGAGAGGTTGAAATTTCAGCCACCGTCCGGGAGACATTCAGGATATGCACGTCAAATTCCTGCCCCAGAGACTCCAGTCTGGAGATATTATCACTGGAAAGATCGGCAATTGTATCTTTCAGCTGGTGGAACCTGTGATCGAGGTCTTCAATTTTAACAAAAATGTCCTGACAATTCGGCGTGATGCTTAACAGGGTTTCTTCAATATTCCGGGATGCCTTGTGCGTCTTTTTCTCCAGAGAGTCACAAATCTCGTCAAACCGGGCCAACTCTTCGTTAATCTGGCTGCCAAAGTCCCTCAGGGTATTGATAGACCCGTCAGAAAGACCACGCATCTCTTCAGAATTTGATTTAATATTCTGGTTTATATTACTGATAATATTCTCTGTTTTTCGAGCGTAATCTTCCGCATTTTTTACATTGATTTCCAATGTGGACGCAACATCCGACAGGTCTTGCAAGGTCGCGTTAATAGATGCAGAAATTTCCTTTTTCTGGGCCAGAACATCCTTGTTGATCTTCTGCGTCTGCGCTGCCACCTGCCCCGACAGGGCGGACACATCCTGCACGCTGTCTCGCAGGCTATCCGCCGTTTGACCAACATGCGACAACACTTTTTCACCAACGCTGCTCAGACTATCCAGACGCGCATCAATACGACCGGACAGGCGTTCATGCCGTTCATCAAACCCATCAAAAACCCGCTCAATTTTCTGGATCGGATCCAACAATATCCGCTCTGCAGAAACAGAAATCTCAGACACCCTGTCAAGAGTTAGATTGAGGGTTTTTGTTTTTTCATCAAGATGTTCTGATGTTTTTTGAATGCTTTGGATTATATCAGATTTAATAGCAGAGAGCGCTTCTTTCTGATCCGACAGTTTTTCAAAAAATTCACTCAGGTAGTCTTTATCAACATCCTCTTCCTTGCGCAAATCGCGAACCTTTTCGGTGGCTGTTGAAATAAAGCGCTGCGATTTGTCGATAGCTGCCTCCAGACCGCTTTGGAATTCACCAACTGCATTTTTAACAGACTCCCGCAAAGATTCAGAGCCGGAGACGGCCAAAGACAAAGACTCTCCCAACGCACTGGCTGCAACATCCCCGGCATCTCTGATCCCGGCAACCGTTTTCGTCAGCTCATCAAGAGACGCCTCCAACGTCTCGGATACTTCGGAAATACTTCCTTCCAAAGATCCGGCTTTTTCCAGCGCCCGGTCAACCTGTTTACCCAGACCGCCTGTTATTCCATCCAGTTTTTGCACCAGTTCATTTGCGGCCCCGGAGAGATGTTCCGTGACATCCTTCATCCCCTCAACACGGCTGTCAATGCGCTCGGCACTCTCATCCAGAGAGCCCAGAATGCGATCAGAGAGATCCTGTATATGAGCAAGCTGAATACTTAAATCATCCCCAATACGCCCGGCCTCACTCTCAAGACCTGATGTCACGGTCGAAATATTCCGGGACTGCGCCTCCAGCCCGGCCTCGGCTTTTTCCAGACGCTCAAGCGCCTCGTTATTGGTGTGACTGACCGTTTCCGCCGCCTCTTTCAGGCGCTCACTCATTCCTTTTGTTTTTTGTTCAAGAAGATCAGAGGCCTGCTCAATTCTATTAATCCTGTCTTCAATATCATCAGCAACCGTCAATAACCGCTCTGATTTTTCATTCAAATTTGCCGCCAGACGGTCAATGTGAAGTTCCGTTTTCTTGGACAGGCTCAAAAAACCTTTGACATCTTCACGCAGGCCATGACGCGCCCGCTGAATAGACTTCATCACAGCCTTTGAAGAGGCAGAGAGTTCCGAGGCCTGACGGCACAAACGCTCCACATCCTTACTGATCTTGTCCGGACTTTCCCCTTGCGGAAACAGGATATTATGCAATTCCGAACGCAGCAGCATCGTATAATACTCAACATCGCTGCGGCGCTGAAAATTAGACAGCACGAGCCACAACAAAGCTGCCGGCGCCAGAATGATAGAGAGATAGCCGCCCATCTCCTGCGCAGAGAGCTGAAAAAACCCGCCGTCTTGTGAGGCCGCCAGATAAAATCCACAGCCAACAATCCAAAGAGCGGTGGCCAGCCCCCCGATCATATTCACGCGGCGCGCTTTCTGACTCTCAATTAAAATCGGCGCGAGGTTTTGCTCATAAACCGTTGGTTCTTCAACACCTTCCTCTTCAGCAGCCGCCTCTTCTTCAGGAGATGACGGGATCATTTTAAGTGTTTTCAGATGCCCAGTCGGCTGGATATGAAACTTGGGCATAGACGTCAGAGACGCCTTGTCTTTGAGATGCTGAATCCGTGCGTTTAATTCCGGCTTTGCCGTACTTGCGTCCTCTTCTGCCTGCTTTGTTTCCTGTCCGTGCGCGGAGACCTTAATCATGAATGATCCCAAAGTGTTATAAATGTTCCTGGAAGTCACAAAAAAGCATATGTCCACTCCTCGAACAAGCAGTAGATCAGACCGTTTTCCTCAAAAGAGCAGGAAAGCAGGACTTCACACCAACAGAAATCTGGGGATAACTTTTTCAGTCTTTCTTGATTGACGCCCAGTAGGCTTTCAGATCCCGGCGGATTTCCGGCGCGAGAACATACAGGCCGATGACATTGGGAATGGCCATAATAAAGACCATTGAATCCGTCACATTCATCACGTTGCCTAAATCCTTCATGGACACACCAACAACAATAAAAGAACAAAAAACAATTTTGAAGACCATCACCATCCGATCATTTTCACCGCAAAGATAGGTCAGGCACTTCTCGCCGTAATAATACCAGGTAATCATGGTAGAATACGCAAATAGCAACACGACAAGCGTCAGGACATACGACGCACCGTTAATGCTGCTTTCCAGAGCACGAGACGTCAGCTTCACGCCTTCGATACCATCAGACTCATGATAGGCCCCGGAAATCACAATCACCAGCGCCGTGGTCAGGCAGATGATAATCGTATCAATAAAAGGCCCCAACATCCCCACAAACCCCTGAGAAACAGGCTGATCCGTTTTGGCCGCTGCATGTGCAATCGCCGCAGACCCCAGCCCTGCCTCATTGGAGAAAGAGGCACGCTGCACGCCCATCAGCAAAGCGCCCAATATTCCACCATAGGCAGAAGACGGATCAAAGGCCAGAGTGACAATCTCAACCAGCGCTGCAGGAACCTGCTGCCAGTTCATCAGGATAAAGATCAGCCCGATCAACAGATACAATCCCCCCATCACAGGAACAATTCTTGAGGCCGTACGCGCAATAGACTTGATCCCGCCGATAATGACAACACCGACCATTCCAGCAAGCAACAAACCAAAAAGCCAGCGCTTGTCCGCCAGAAAACTCTGGTCATCGCCAGTGACATTCAATAATTGTGTAAATGATTGATTGGCCTGAAACAAATTCCCAGCACCTATGGAACCGGCGACACCACAAACCGCAAACAATCCACCCAGCATCATCCCGACCCGCGGCCACCCCCTGCTTACAAACGCTTGCTTAATGTAATACATCGGCCCGCCAGATACTTTTTCTGGACGCTCTTCACTGCCATGGACACGGTATTTGACCCCCATCATGACCTCGGCAAACTTGGTGGACACCCCCAGGAATCCCATCAGCCCCATCCAGAAGACAGCCCCTGGCCCGCCAACAGAAACCGCAATCGCCACCCCCGCAATATTGCCAAGCCCGACCGTCCCGGACAAAGAGGCAGACAGCGCCTGAAAACGGTTAATCTGCCCATCTTCTCCGCCATTTCTATCATCATATTTACCGCGCAGCAGGTCGATGGCATGTTTAAAGCCGCGCAGATTGATGAACCCCAGATACAGGGAAAAGAAGACGGATGCCGCCACCAGCCAGACAAGAATTAGCTTGATATCGTATCCCGTAAATGGTTCAGCATAAAACACCACAGATGCCATGGCATCACCAACAGGCGCAAAGGCATTGTTAAGAATTTGATCGATAGAGGACATTCTCCGACCTTAACCCGAAGAAGGCGTTACGAAAAGAGGAAATTCTACTGCTCACAGATCGGGTGGGAAACGGGATGGGTATCGTAGAATGTCGTGGCCCATTTGATCACGTCCTGACGATTCATATGCCCGGCCTTGCCAATGCGCTCCTTGTAACGGTTACAAAAAACATCCGGGCGCATCTTGGCGGCATTTTCAGAAATCTTATTGGCAAAGCTCGTCCGCAGATCATTCAGGGCTTTTTCCGGTTTCTGTACGCCTATCCGCTTGAAATAATTTAAAAGACGGCTTTCATAGTCCTGAAACAGGGATTCATGATGAGACGTAAATTCACGGTATTGCGCATAATAATTCTTCTGCCCCGGCGGAGTCATATGCTGGCAATTCAGGCCGATCACCATGAGTTCGCTGTGAATGCGGATCCCCTGCTCCGCTTCGGCCTCCGCCATAGAATAACAGGACTCCCCTGCAAAAACAGATGTACCGATCATCAAAAAGAGTGTGAAAACGACCCCTGAAATTGTTAGCTTTCTCATGACTCCCTTAGCCTTATTCTTTTTTAATCATTACAAATTCAAACAACGCGTGTCAAAGTTTCCCCGCGCTGAAACCATAAGCGAATATTCTCAATCACCAGCTTTGCCATTTCCGCCCTGGTTTCATAAGTTGCCGTACCGATATGGGGCAATAAAACAACATTGTCCATGGTTTTCATCGCCTCCGGCACATAAGGCTCCTTTTCAAAGACATCCAGCCCCGCCCCGGCAATGGATTTATTCCGCAAGGCAATCAGTAAATCTTCTTCATTGACCACGCTCCCGCGTGAAATATTTACCAGATATCCTTGCGGACCTAAAGCTTCCATCACCTCCAGATTGACCACCCCAATTGTTTTCGGAGTCGCAGAACAAGATAGCACAAGAAAATCAGACTGTTGCGCCAATTCTTTTATATTTTGAACGAATTCATACGGGGCGTCTTTGGGGCTTCGACCGGTATATTTAATTGTACAGCCAAAGGCCTCCGCCCGTTTGGAAATCGCAGCCCCGATCCGCCCCAGACCAACGATCCCCACCGTTTTCCCATACAGGCGATGCCCGAGAAACCCCTTTGGAGATCCGCCGACCTCCCATTTCCCAACCCGGATGTAAGCATCCGCCTCGACAAAACGCCGCGCCACCATGAGCATTAAACCGAGCGCCGTATCCGCCGTATCGTTCGTAACCAGATCAGGGGTATTGCAAACAACGACCTCACGTTGTCTGGCTGCCTCAATATCAATATTATCGTATCCCACCCCAAATTGAGAGATAATCTCCAGATTGGGAAGTGCTTCTATCACCCTGCGGGAAATGGGCGGCGTATTCGGCCAACAGATAATTCCGACCGCACTATCGCGGTATCTCTGAATTGTCTCCTCCGGGTCTTGTTCCTGCCAGAGTTTGATAACACGGAACTCTTTTTCCAGTGCGTCCAGTCCAAGCGGAGCAAGATGATAAAAGGCCAGAATGGTTTTTGTCATGGATATCAGGTTTTAGTTGATTTTTCGACCTTAACCATGGTTTAACTTGGGGTCAATGAGCAAAGCAAACAAAAAACTTTTTATCAAAACCTGGGGCTGTCAGATGAACGTCTATGACAGTCGGCGCATGGCCGATGTGTTGCGCCCCCTTGGCTACGAAGAAGTCGACGGGCCCGAAGATGCGGACATGATTATCATGAATACCTGTCATATCCGTGAAAAAGCCACAGACAAGGTTTTTTCAGAGATTGGACGTCTGCGCGAACATAAAAAAGCAAAAGAACAAAAGGGAGGGCGGATGCTGATGGCCGTGGCCGGATGCGTGGCGCAAGCCGAGGGTGATTTCATTCTGGAACGTGCGCCAGAGATTGACATGGTCTTTGGCCCGCAAACCTATCACGAACTGCCGGAAATGGTTTTGAAAGCCAGCGGTATGATTGGCCGCCCACGTATTGTGAATACGGACTTTCCACCCGAGAGCAAGTTTGATCTGCTCCCCGAAGAAAACGCTTCACAAGGCGTTTGTGCGTTTTTATCGGTTCAGGAAGGCTGCGATAAATTCTGCACGTTTTGCGTCGTCCCCTACACGCGTGGATCTGAATTTTCCAGATCCATAAAGGAGATAATGGAAGAAGCTAAAATATTAATTGAAGCTGGCGCCAAGGAAATCACGTTGCTGGGACAGAATGTAAATGCCTATCATGGCGAAGGGCTGAATGGCGGGCAAGCCGATCTGGCGGATGTCATTTATGAGATTTCAAAGTTCCCTGAAATCGAGCGCATTCGCTATTCAACCTCACATCCCCGCGATATGGACGATCATCTAATTGAGGCGCACGGGGAGATTGAAAAACTGATGCCGTTCCTGCATCTGCCGGTGCAAAGCGGGTCAGACAAAATCCTTAAGAGCATGAACCGGAAACATGGCCGCGACCTGTTTTTTGAGATTATTGAAAAGCTACGCGCTTCGCGGAAAGACATCGTTTTTTCCTCCGACTTTATTGTCGGCTTTCCGGGGGAAACGCAGCAAGACCATGAGGACACACTGGATTTAGTGCGACGGACAAACTTTGCCTCTGCCTATTCTTTCAAATACTCCCCGCGCCCCGGCACACCCGCCGCCAATATGCAGGGTCTAATTAGAGAAGACATAAAATCGGAGCGTTTGCAGGAACTCCAAGCCCTGATTAACGAACAGCAATACGCTTATAACCAGACCTGTCTTGGACAAATCCTGCCTGTCCTGCTCGACCGCAAAGGCCACAAAACAGGGCAACTCATGGGCCGCAGCCCGTATAATCACTCTGTGCATGTCACCGCACCTGATCGCCTGTTAAACCAGATTGTGGATATCCGCATCACACATGCCGCTCCGAATTCCTTAAGCGGAGAAGTCGTTCTGGTAGAGGACATGCCAGAGGCGGCAGAATAGCAAAATTTGACACGCATTCGCATTCTTTATTACGTTGTTGAAAAACATAGTAATAGAGGAATATATCATGTCTTTAAAATCTTTATCTGTGGCTACAACTGTGGCCTTTTCCCTTGCATCTGCACAAGTTCTTGCTGGCGCTTCACCGACCCCTGCGGAGCAAGATCCGGGCATCTGTGACAGAATTAATACAGAAGCCGCAAAACTAGCATCTCCCTCAATAGGACATGGAGACAAAACGTCACCAGAAATTGCTTTTCTGGGCGCATGGGGATTGACGGCCATTGAGGAAGGAAGACGACAAGCCCTGCGCATGGCGGGGTGTCTGGACACACAGGCCTCTGATACGCCTACAGCGCCAGAGCCTGTGCAGTAATTGTCTACGGCGACCATTCATCGAACTTGTTTTAGCAAGTTTTAAAAACAAATCGTCTACTATTAAGACCATGTCAAAACATGGTCTTACATTCCATCAATACGTTCCCGCCCTGGGCTGGGCTTTTATGATTGCATGGATGTCCATACTGGGCATGTTTTGGCACCTGATAATCCGGGACGGCCTTCCCGGTCAATTCGCACCAGATTTGGAAATACTGATAATGGCGTTTTTTTCAATTGCAGGTATTTCAGTCAGCGCCTATGTCTTTTCACTTCCTTGTATTTCCCTGCGGGTAGAGGGCAATAAAATCACCATCAAGAAAATATGGTTCTTTCAGACAAGAACCTTAAGCGGACGATTGCAGGACATCCCTCTCGCACGGCTTGTAAAAGACAATGATTCCGATGGCGATCCTTACTATCAGGCCGTCATAAAAATTGAGGATGAGGGAGATATTCCTTTTTTTCAATCTTCCAGCAAAGAAGACGCTGAAAAAGCCGTCGAACAATTAAATGAGAGGATCAACGCTTATAAAGCTTAACTTTTCTGTATATTTTTCTATTCTTTCTGCTACTAAATCTTCATAATCTATACAACACTTTATGCTAAAGTTTATAATATGAGCAAAACCAAATCGCACGTTATCAAGTACGATAACAACCTCTACCTCTCCCAGCTTTGCGGGCCGCGCAACGAACATATCAAAAAACTGGAAAAGCTTCTGGACGTGGAAATCGCGATCAAGGGCGATACGCTGAATATGACCGGCTATCCCGGCGATGTTGACAATTGCACCAAGATACTCGACGCACTATGGGTCAAGCTGGAAAACGGTGAAAATCTAGAGCTGACAGATGTCGAGGCGGCCATCCGTTTCATGAATGACAGAGAAAACGGCGATACGTCCCAACAATTTTCCGATAACAAGAACCTGATCAAAACCAAGAAAAAGACCATTGAAGCACGCTCCCCGCGTCAGGCC
>CAKZKV010000171.1 GCA_937124505.1 uncultured Alphaproteobacteria bacterium | reverse complement strand
GGACTTCCACTTTGTAAAGCAGTTTGAACAGGGCCTGCATGATACTTTTTGCCAGATACGCGGGGAGAAGACGGCACACGTACACCGCCGCAAACAGATTGAAAATCGCAAAGGTCAGGAACAGTTCATGAATTTCCCAGCCCATGGTCAGCAGCAGCGCGCAGATACCCATAGAGGCCGTAATAAAGACGGCATCTATAATCGCGCTGCCCGCAATCACCCGTGCGCGTTCTTTTTCTGCCGTTGTGTTTTGGATAATCGCATTCAGGGGCACAACAAAAAGACCACCGCACAGCGCGATCAGAAAAATATCAAGAATAATACGCCAATGAGCAATATGCGCCAGAAAAGCGCTGAGCGTGAGAAGGGTTTCCTCTGTCCGTGCGGACGGATCGGGTGAGGAAAAATACAGATCAAGCGAAAAGAACGTCATGCCTAAAATGGCGAGCGGCACGTACACCGCCTCCACACGGCCCCGCAAAAGCTTTTCATTCAGCAGACCACCAATTGCAACCCCAGCGGAAAAGACCATAAGGAAGAACGCCAGAACCATTTCGTCCGCCCCCAGAACCAGCTTGGTGTAACTTGGGAATTGCGCCATAAACATGCCGCCGAGAAAGTAAAACCAGGACACGCCAAGAATAGAGCGGAAAATATAGTCCTTTTGCCGGAAAACATTTTGAAGGATTTCATACGTATCCGTAACGGGATTGAGGTTCAGCTTGAGATTTGGGGCTTTTGCCTCCGTTTTCGGTATTTTCAGAGCGGCCATATACCCGGCCACCGCACACAGGATCATCAGCGCCGCCACAATATACGACCCGCCGCCCATCATAATCAGCAGGGTTCCCATGATCGTCCCGATCAAAACCGCCAGAAACGTTCCCGTATTCAGCAGGGCATTCCCGCCGATCAGCTCTTTTTCCTCTAACTGATCGGGCAGGATGGAATATTTGCTCGGCCCGAAAAATGCGGACTGGGTTCCCAGCGCGAACAGAGCCGTAAAAGATAAAACCACAGAGCCGCTAAACAGCGCCAGTACGCCCAGAATCCCCACCGGAATTTCAACCAGTTTGATAATGCGTAACACGCGGTGCTTTGGAAATTTATCCGCCAGTTGCCCCGCCAGCGCCGAAAAAAGTATAAACGGGATGATCAGGATCGCCGCCGCTATTGTGACCAGTAATTCCGGCTGTTCGGCATGAAAGGCCGTTCCGTAGATCAATAGGGCCGCCAGCGCATTTTTAAACAGGTTATCGTGAAAGGCTCCTAAAAACTGCGCAATAAAAAGCGGTAAAAACCGGCGGTCTTTAAGGAGGGAAAACTGGTTTTTATGTGCGTCCATTCTTTATCCTTTGGCTGCGATGTAATTCGTATAAATCGTTTTCAGTTTTGGGTCTTTGGCAATGCTGGTAGGCGTAATCAAAGGCGCCATCATCACTTTCTCTATGCAGATGTTATAGGTCGCTGCCCGGCCATCTGCACATAGCGGATGCTCCATTCCGCGTTCGCGAATGATCTTTCGGGCTTCACCGTTTTCAACATACAGATCTTTCAATGTTTGAATCTCTCCCAGAGTAATCCCTGCCTTTCTAAAGGCATTATAGGCCAGTTCACTGCAATAGACAGCCTCATTCTCAAAAGAAAAATAAATGTCATATGGCTTGCCGTAATAACTTTCAGCGGCTTTCAAAACAGCTTTTTGCTGTTTGGGCGTGATGCCTTTTAGCCGCTTGATGGTAATACGTCCGGCCCAACCTCTATGAATCCATACATCCAGAGGTGTTTCCCGCACCGGGCCGATGGCTTCCACCACAACCGGTTCGCCGCTCTGGGCTATTTTGATAATGCCCATATGACTATATAAGCTATATGTTGCCAGCATAACAGCCTTGGATTGCGGATCCAGTGAGGTCTGAAAAATAATATCCCCATCCTGCAAAGGTGGAACTGTTCTGGAGGATGCAGGCGTAAAAAGAAAATAGACATAAATCAGGCCCGCTATCAGAATAACGCTCAGGACAGTCATAAAAATAAATTTGACAATAAATTTAAACATTAAGTTAAACGTTTAATTAAAGGGTATCGTTCTTTCCTTACTCAAAAGTACCTTGTTGTAGAAAATGAACAACCTGTTTTTGCACATCCGGCATCCACGCCATAAAGCTGTGCAGGACGGGCATGGTTTTATGGGCCGTCATACCTTCTATTTTTGTACTTTCCACACTGACGCATCCGTCATGCTCCGTATCAATAAAAAACTGCCCAATTGTAAAGGTTTTGTCGGGCGCTCCGGCAATAATGCCCAACTCATACCACGGATGAATTTTTTGTTCCTGCCTGGCTTCTGTCGTCAGTTCCTGGCCAGCCGGGCCGAACGCCCATATATATAGCGGGTTTTCCTTTAAAAAGTCTGCAACCTCACTCCCGCCGTGCGGCGTACCCAACATGACGACCCGTCCCATTTTTTCCTGTGGAATCGTGTCTTTATAATCTTCCAGATACGTCCCGCTGACCAGCCCGCCCAAAGAATGAACCACAAAATGGACTTTGGAGGAATTTTCCCAAATCCGATGCTCTATCAATTGCTCAGACAACCACCTCGACAATTCCTTGATATTCTGGCGCAGGGACGGATAGCTGATATTTAGCGTATCGTAGCCTTCCGCCTGCAACGCTTTCTCCGTTGCGATCATAAACACCTTGTTATGGCCGATACCGTGAAGAAGGATCACCATTTCTTTGTCATTTGTCTGGGACATACTTTTTTCTTTTTTTATTTTTCTAAACTAAAGATCGCAGGATTGCCATGAGATATCTGACGCGTTACAAGTTCTGATGCAAGACTTTTTACTGGAATATTACCTTTATATCAAATCCCTTCATATTATTGCCGTCATTGCGTGGATGGCCGGACTGTTATACTTACCGCGTCTGTTTGTTTATCATGCCGATGCCGAATCAGGCTCGGACGTCAGTGAAACATTCAAAATCATGGAGCGCCGCCTGCTCAGATATATTATGAATCCGGCGATGATCGCCACATGGATTTTTGGCCTGATGCTGGCCTTTGCCCCAATGAATTTATTAGAGGCCCA
>CAKZKV010000170.1 GCA_937124505.1 uncultured Alphaproteobacteria bacterium | reverse complement strand
ATGTAGTGACGATCTGTTTTCAACAGAATATAGTCATTTGAATAATTAACGATACATGTTGATAATTTGATCGATGGATTTTTCATGGTTGTATTCTCTGATTTTCTTAAGGGCAGCGAAGTCTCCTTCGATGGGATTGAGATCTGGTGAGTAAGGCGGCAAGAAAAGCAGGACTGCGCCTTTTGTTTCTATCAGCTCTCTGGTTTTGACAGATTTGTGGAAGGTTGCATTATCCATGATGACAACGCATGTCTCATCGAGGAGCGGGCAAAGCAGGTCTTCGAGCCATTGATTGAAGATGTCTGTATTGCACGTGCCTTCCCAGAGCTGCGTTGCGGCCAGTGCGCCGCTGGCATACGGGCGGCTAGAAAGGATGTGCGCGGGCGCTTGTTTCCTGAACGCTCGCCGTAAACCTTTTGCCCTTTGGGCGCCCAACCATACTGACGGCAAGCGTATAGCTCAAAGCCGCTTTCATCCACATAGATAATGCGCTTGCCGCCTGAGGCGTACTTGTACCAGCGTTTCAGGAACTTGCGGCGAATTTTTTCATAACATCTCGCCTCTTTGTAACGCCACGTTTTTTTTACGCGTTACACCCATCCGCTTCAACGCTTTGGAAATGGTCGATGGATGAACCCCAAAATGATCCGCAAGCTCAATCAGCCGCGCATCCCGGCTAGAACAATCCGTATCTTCTCTTCCGCACTGAATTTACGGCGGGTCTGCCGTTTGATGTTTTTGACGAGCTTATCGGCTTCGTCCTTGTGATTTTTGCTCTCTTGTTTTTTGCTCATCTTCGACTCCTTCGTCGGCTCGATAAGCCAAAAACATCACCTTAACAATAGGCCGCTATATGTCCAACTTGTGCTGACGGGGTACAGTGATGGCAAAACACCTATATTATTGACCTTGTAAGAGTAATATGGGATAGATTAGCCTGACACGAGGTATCGTTAATTATTCAAATGACTATATTCTGTTGAAAACAGATCGTCACTACAT
>CAKZKV010000169.1 GCA_937124505.1 uncultured Alphaproteobacteria bacterium | reverse complement strand
TCCGTTCGTCTGAATATGATCATCTGGGGCTTGTTATTAGCCACCCTGATTGTCATTATGACACTCAGGATTTATATTTTCCATTCATGAGGTCACAATGACAAACAACAGAACATATGATGTAATTATTATCGGCGGCGGCATGGCGGTGTTATCTCTGGCCTTATGCCTTGCCAAAGAGGGAAAGTCCGTGGCCTGTATTGACCGGGACGATCCGCAAGTTCAGGCCACGGCAAAATTTGATGGGCGAACGATTGCCGTTTCCGCCGGCAGCGCCGAAGTCCTGAAAAAAGCCGGAATATGGGAAGGCATCAAAGAGAAGGCCTGCCCCATCCGGCAAATCAACATTACCGATGGTGGCTCTCCGACCCTGCTGGAATTTCTCTCGGAAGACATTGGCGATGAAAGTTTCGGCCATATCATTGAAAACCGCATTGTTCGCACTGCCCTTTTTGCCGCCGCTGCAAAACAAAAAAATCTGGATCATATTGCCCCGCAATCCGTCACGGATTTTAAAATATCGGATGAAACCGTCACCGTTACACTGGCGGATGGCAAAACTCTGTGCGCCCAATTACTCGTCGGGGCGGACGGACGCGGCTCATGGGTACGGGAACAGGCCTACATCCGCACACGCGGCTGGGAATATAACCAGCACGCCCTGATTTGCACGGTGCAACACGAAAACCCTCATAACAATATCGCGCTGGAAGATTTCCGCCCCAGCGGCCCCTTTGCCGTTTTGCCGATGACGGATGATGAAAACGGAAACCACCGTTCCTCCATTGTCTGGACGGAGCATACGTCCAAAAGACGTTCCGCCGCAAGGATAAGCGAAGAGGACTTTCATAAGAAATTAAACGACTACTTCCCGGATTTTTACGGCAGTGTCAAAAAAATCAGCCCGCTCCAAACGTACCCCCTCGGTCTGATCCATGCTGAGAAATACATTTCACAGCGTCTGGTTCTGATCTCCGATGCCGCCCACGGCATTCATCCCATTGCCGGACAAGGTCTGAACCTCGGCCTGCGCGATATCCTGAAACTGACGGAGCTTTTAAAAGATGCAGAAGATTGCGGCGCACCCGCTCTTCTGGAAGAGTATCAACGCGCCCGCCGTATTGATAATATGGCCATGATCTTCGCCACGGACAGCCTCAATAAACTCTTTTCAAATGATCTCCTGCCCGTGCGCATGGCCCGGCGGTTCGGACTTAAAGCTGTTGGAAAACTTCCCTTCGCGAAGAAATTCTTCATGAAACAGGCAATGGGGCTACGGGGATAGGAGGTTATCCCAAAAGTAACTTCGAAAGTTCCTCCACCGTTTTTGGAAAATAAGTCGGCTTCGCCCAGGCGAGTTCCTCCTGCGTTCCGCCCCCCCACGGCACGGCGCAGGTATCCATCCCCGCCCTGCGTCCCATTTCAATATCATGGCGTGCATCGCCAATGACAAGAGCGTGTTTCACATCTTCCAGACCGACTTTCTGCGCACATAAAAAGACCGTTTCCGGCATGGGTTTATATTGCGTGACCTGATCACTGCCGATCACCGCATCGAAAATACCTTCCATGTCCTTGTCCCGCAGGTTCATTTCCAGTGGCGGCGTTGCCTTGCTGGACACAATCCCCAGCTTGTCCCCTCTGGCCTTTAATGCCAGTAATAACTCTTTCATCCCGTCATAGACCTTGATGTGCGTCCGGCCATAACTGCTTTTATAAATCTCGCGGTATTTTGAAATCATCTCCTCTCTTGCAACACCGGCATCAATCGCAACAGATAAGTAAGGAATGGTCTCAATCGGAATACCGATATAACTGCAAATCGTTTCATCGGACGGCGGCGGTAAGTCAAAATGCTCAAAAGCATCCCTCATTGACAGAATAATCGCCTCAATGGAATTGATAATCGTTCCGTCAAAATCAAAAAGAAAAGTGTTGTATTTCATAAGCTAAAGTTACCCCTAAAACCCAAAACGCTCTACAAAATCTTCGGCACGGCCAAGGGAGTGATCAAGCGCAGCCATGGTTTTCGGCATATCCTCTCCTTCGTCCTTCATCCATGCCCGCAGCGCTTTAATGTAGATAATTTTCAGGCCTACGACCCGTAACGCCCCGCGCAGACCGTTTGTTTCAATCCCTGCCGCCTCCAGCATCCATGTCATGGAGCGCCCCAGATACGGCAAACTGATCACCGCCTGTTTCGGGTCTGATTTAAACGAATGCAGAATCGAAAGCATCCCATCCCGCTTCTCACTCATGACATCAAAGCGCGTCATCAGGATATCGAACAGGCGTTCCCGCGGACTGGCCGAACGGTCTATATCCCCCGCTTCTTCCAACGTTCTGCGATCCAGATAGCGACCATAGGCGCATAATATACAAATTTTATCATCAAAGTGCGTTGCAATCTCCGCCAGAGACACCCCGGCCTGATCCGCGATATCCTGAAAGCGTAAGTATTCCCACCCAATCTCTGCGGCCAAATCCACAGCGATGAGTGCAAGCTCTTCTTTTGTATGCTCTTTTTTTGCTTTTGACATGTTTATCCCGTTGCGTTTGATGGTAACACCACTTACTAATAGACATAGACGAAGATTCACAGAAAACCAATGAAAGATTAATATAAATGTCAGAACCGAAATATGCTCTTACAGGAATAGGCAATGCACTGGTTGACGTGCTGGCCCAGGTCGATGAAAGTTTTATCACCTCTCAAAACATGTCCAAAGGCGTGATGCAGTTGATTGAGGAGCCCCGCGCCGTTGAACTATATGCCCTGATGCACCCGGAAGAGGAAACGGGGGGTGGTTCCGCTGCTAATACCATGGCCGGCTTTGCCTCCTTTGGCGGGAATGGCGCTTTTATCGGGAAAGTGGCAGATGATCAGATTGGCAAAACCTTTATGAAGGATTTGCAAGCCATCGGCGTTCATTATAATACACAACCGCTTGCCATCGGCCCGAAAACCGGGCGTTGCCTGATCATGGTCACACCCGATGCAGAGCGCACCATGAACACCTATTTAGGGGCCAGTATTGAATTGCATCCGACGGACATTAACCCTGACCTGATTGCCTCCTCCGCCATCACCTATCTGGAGGGATACCTTTTTGACCGTCAGCAGGCGAAAGAAGCCTTCATCAAGGCCGGGGAAATCGCCCATGACGCGGGGCACAGAATTGCTCTCACCCTGTCCGATCCGTTCTGTGTCGAGCGCCACAGGGAAGATTTCCAGATGCTGGTTGACAAGCATGTGGACATTCTGTTTGCCAATGAAGACGAGATCAAATCCCTTTATGAAGAAGACACGTTCGAATCCGCCGCGCAAAAGGTTTCAGGAAAATGCGGCATTGCCGTCCTGACACGCAGCGAAAAAGGCTCTGTCATCGTCACAGAAGGTGAGCAATTCATAATTGAAGCCGCAGGGGTCAATCCAATTGATTCTACAGGCGCAGGCGACCAATATGCCGCCGGATTCCTGTATGGCCTCACGGAAGGCATGCCTCTGCAAAAATGCGGGGAACTCGGTGCATTAGCCGCCGCAGAAGTGATCTCCCATATGGGCCCCAGACCGGAAATCAGCTACCGCGACATATTGAAAAAAGTGGCGTAGGCGTTTACTCCGCCGCCACTTTCATATCTTTTTGTTGCGGCACAAAGGCCTCGATACACGCCTTCATAATATTCGAAGAACGGGCGATGGCATTTGTGCTGTAATAGCTCTCTTTTGTCACCTGATAAGACAGCTTTCTCGCGAGCATGGCTTTTGTCACTTTTGCGTCTGAAGAAGGCATCTTCCATTCCGCAGTTTCGATCTCTCCGGTTCCGGCCAAATGTGGAAAATCCCGGAACATCTGCGCATGGAGCTGCTCCCGTGTCTCGTAAGGAAGTGGCTTTTGAAGCAAATATTCGGACAAAGCACGCAGGATCTTCCAGTCTTCTTTTGCCCCCCCCGGCGGGAAAACGGCTTTCCATCCTTCCTGCACACGCCCTTCCAGATTGACGTACAGTCCGTCTTTTTCCGTATAGGCCGCGCCGGGTAGAACTACATCCGCCACGCCGACGCCTTTGTCCCCGTGATGTCCCTGATAGATTACAAACGTATTCCAGCCAATCTCGGCGCGTGCCTCAAATTCATCCACGCCCAGCAAATACAGCGCCTTGATCGAGCCATCTTTCGTTCCGGCCAGAATATCGGCAAAGTCGCGCCCGCCCTTCCCCGGCACAAATCCGATATCCAGCCCTCCGACGCGGGAGGCTGCCGTGTGCAATAGATTAAACCCGTTCCAGCCGTCCCGGATCACACCCAGTTTTTCCGCCATATCACAAGCAAAGGCATGCGTGGCGGCTCCTTCTTTTCCAACGAACAAAGAGGTACCAAAAATAATCATCGGGCGCTCGGCCTCTTTAAAGATTTTTGCAAAGCCGCTTCTGGCGCGCGCAAATGTTTCGAGGTCGGCAAGAGAATTTCCCAGATGCTCATACGGATAGGTCAATTCCGTTTCAGGGCCGATCAAGCCGATTTTTGTGCGGTGATCAACATAGTTTTTACGAATACGGGCATTGACCATCGTCGCTTCATAGCGCGGGTTTGCCCCAACGATCAAAATCGCATCGGCCTGCTCGATCCCGGCAATCGTTGTATTGAACAGATAGCTTGAGCGTTGCGTTGTATCGTAAGTCGCTCCGTCCGTCCGGCAATCCATATGCGGCACGTTCAGAGCGCCCATCAGGTCTTTCAGGGCCGTCACCGATTCCAGATCGCATAAGTCCCCGGCCAGTGCGGCTATTTCCTCCCCTTTCACAGCACTCAATTTTTCCGCGATAAAGGAAAACGCTTCTGGCCAGGAGGCTTCACGTAGCTGGTTTGTTTCCGCATCACGAATCCACGGGCGGTCAAGACGGCGTTTCGTCAGGCCGTCATAGGCATAGCGCGTTTTATCGGAAATCCATTCCTCATTAATGTCTTCATGCAGCCTTGGCAGGATTCGCATCACTTCCCCACTGCGGCTATCCACGCGGATATTCGATCCAACCGCATCCATCACATCAACGGACGGGGTTTTCACCAGTTCCCAAGGCCGGGCCTTAAAGGCATAGGGCTTGCTGGTCAACGCCCCGACCGGGCAGATATCCACCAGATTACCGGACAGCTCCGTATCAACCGCCGTTTCGATAAACGTACCGATTTCTGCATCTTCCCCGCGATTCAGTTGCCCCAGCGTATTAATTCCCGCTATTTCCTCCGCAAAGCGCACACAACGCGTACAGTTAATGCAACGGGTCATGACTGTTTTGACAAGCGGGCCCAGATCTTTATTCGGGACGGCGCGCTTGTTTTCTGCATAACGGGAGCGGTCATAGCCATACGCCACGGCCTCGTCCTGCAAATCACACTCCCCGCCCTGATCGCAAATCGGGCAATCCAGCGGGTGATTGATCAGAAGCATTTCCATCACGCCCTTGCGTGCCTTATGCACCATTTCCGAATCCGTGTGGACTTCCATGCCGTCCGCACAGGCCATGGCACAGCTTGCGGCTGGCTTTGGCGGCCCGCCCTTGACCTCAACCAGACACATCCGGCAGTTGGCGGGAACGCTGAGGCGGCCATGATAGCAAAAATGCGGCACTTCAATACCAAGCATTTCCGCGGCCTGCAAGATGCTGGTCCCCTTTTCGACTTCGATTTCTATTCCATTGATGGTGAGTGTGGGCATAGCTTTTTTACCTGCGATCCCACGCATAATTGAGGGACCTTTATGATTTAACCCTTATTTTTTAGCACGAAGAACCGAAGGCACGAAGTATTTTTAAAGACCAAAATAAAAATGATGTCTTCCAACGATCCATTTTCCTCAAAAAACCAAACTAAGGAGTCTGAAGAAAGCGGATTAATCCTTTCGTTAGGAAATTCATGATATTTTTAATATGACGATGAAATAAAAATAGCAGGTTTTCTTGACGAACAAACAAAGAGCAACCTCAGGTTTTACGCTTGTTGAACTCGCAATCGTTCTTGTGATTGTTGGTTTACTCATTTCCGGCATCCTGAAAGGTATGGAAATCATTCATAACGGGCAAATGCAAAGAACCGTCCATCAGTATGAATCCTATCTCGCGGCACATCACAGTTTTGAAGATATTTACAACCGGATGCCCGGAGATATGGCCGATGCCACGGGAAAAATCCCTGGATGTACCGCTGCCAATAACTGTGCCAATGGAGATGGTAACAGCATACTCGGCGCGCGTCTCAATAACGGTGCAGGCACTACGGGAGGGCTGGAAAACACGCTGTACTGGAAACATCTGGCGCTTGCCGATCTGATTACCGGAATAGATGTTTCCGCCTCAACAGGCGCCGGAGATATACGCTTTGGCATTTCTCATCCGGTCACGCCTCTTGGCGGCGGCTGGAACGCCATCATGACCGATTTAAATGGCATCGGTGATTACGGGGGAATCGGAGTTATCCTGCAAATTTCAGGCAGACCTAACGGCAACCGTCAGGTCCTGACCCCGGAAGAAGCCGAATACATAGACCGCCAACTTGATGACGGACGCCCAAACTCCGGCTCGGTGACCGCAGAATGGTCATCATCAACAAATTGCGATGACGATGCTTCAAACTCCTACGTCCTGCAAACAATCTCGGATGATTGTCTTATGTATTTCAGGGTTCGGTAGAGTCCTTTTTTACTCACACTAATCAAGATCTTGCACGACAAAAGTATAAGAAGAGTCTCCGTCCCGTTCGATACGATAAACCTTGCCGGCTTCAAACGTATAGCTGATCGTCAGGCTTTCGTGATCATCACGAACCGTCACCTCATTTACGCCGGGAGTTACAATAACATAGGGAACGCGTGTGATTAAAACTCCATGCTTCACACGCCGGGGCGGATCACCATTGACACGATCAACCTTAAAGCCAGTATCAACCGCCACCTTGACAGCAACATCATTGATGTAAGCTGTGTTGTCCATTTGGCATGCGCTTAGAAACAGGACGCCACATAGAATGAATAAAAGTTTCTGTATGTTCATCATTACTCCTTGCAATCATAAACCTAACTCTTCGCGCCTTTGTTTCTTCGCGTTAACAGATTCCTCGCCGCTGCGCTTTCCTCGGAATGACAAGCCTGACTAGGCCGCTTTCTTGCGATATTCCAGAATCCGCTCTTCCATTTCATCGCGGAAGTGGCGGATGAGTCCCTGCACCGGCCAGGCGGCGGCGTCCCCCAGGGCACAGATGGTATGGCCTTCGATTTCCTTGGTCACGTCCTGCAACATGTCAATTTCTTCAATCGTCGCGTCGCCCTTGACCATACGTGTCATGACGCGCCACAGCCACCCCGTTCCCTCGCGGCACGGCGTACACTGGCCGCAACTTTCATGCATATAGAAGTGCGACAGGCGGGCAATGGCGTAAATCAGATCAGTTGATTTGTCCATCACGATCAGCCCTGCCGTGCCAAGTCCGGAGCCGTTTTCGCGTAAGGAGTCAAAGTCCATAATCTGATGATCACAAATTTCTTTCGGCAGCATCGGCGTGGAAGAGCCGCCCGGAATCACAGCCTTCAGGTTGTCCCAGCCGCCGCGCACCCCGCCGCAATGCTTCTCCAGAAGATCCCGCATCGGAATGCCCATTGCCTCCTCAACGACACATGGATTTTCCACATGCCCGGAGATGCAGAACAGCTTCGTGCCTGTATTCTTTTCGTCCTTGCCAAAGGAGCTGAACCATGCTCCGCCCCGGCGCAGAATCGTCGGCACGACCGCAATCGTTTCCACATTATTAATCGTCGTCGGGCAGGAATACAGCCCCGCCATGGCCGGAAACGGCGGCTTGTTCCGTGGCTGGCCTTTTTTGCCTTCCAGAGATTCCAGCAAGGCCGTCTCTTCCCCGCAGATATAGGCCCCGGCCCCGCGATGCAAAGTGATATCAAATTCCCAGCCTGATCCGGCGGCGTCCTTGCCTAAAAGTCCGGCCTCGCGTGCTTCTTCAATGGCTTTTGACAGGTTGGAAGCTTCATCATAAAACTCGCCGCGCACATAAATGAAGGCACGGTGCGCCCCCATGGCAAACCCGGCCAACAATGCCCCTTCAATCAGCTTATGCGGATCATGACGCAGGATTTCCCGGTCTTTACAGGTCCCCGGCTCCGACTCATCGGCATTAATGACCAGATAATGCGGTTTGCCCGTATTTTCTTTGGGCATAAACGACCATTTCATGCCCGTGGGGAACCCTGCCCCGCCGCGCCCGCGCAGACCAGAGGACTTCATTTCCTCGATAATCCAGTCTTTGCCCTTAAAAATCAGGTCTTTGGTCTTGTCCCAGTCTCCGCGCTTCCTCGCATAGTCTAGCGAAAACGGTTCAAATCCATAGAGGTTGGTAAAAATCCGGTCTTTATCAGATAAGCTCATAAGCTTACTTTAGCGCGAAGACAGGAAGATGCGAAGAGAGAAATGAATGTTTTTAGAATTTATCTTACTCATCCGCGAGCATGGCGGTCACAGTCGCTTCGGCGCAAACACAATCATTCACTTTCGCCTCGCATTTGAATTTCCAGATCGTACGGCGGTTTTGCACTTTCTGGACATGAATCATCATCGTATCCCCCGGCACAACAGGGCGGCGAAACTTGGCATCCTCGATACTCATAAAGTACACCAGCTTGCCCTCGGCCTCCTTGCCAAGGGTCTGCACGACCAGCAAGCCTGACGTCTGTGCCATGGCTTCGACAATCAAAACGCCCGGCATGATGGGTTTTCGCGGAAAGTGACCGATAAAATGCGGCTCGTTCATCGTAACGTTTTTTAACCCCACAGCGCTCTCCCCCGCCACATAATCAACAATCCTGTCAACCAGAAGCATGGGATAGCGGTGCGGAATCATTTCCATGATTCGCAAAATATTGATTGGTTCTATCGTACTCTCAGTCATATCTTTATCCTGTTTCAAAACATGGCTTTTTTAACACAAAGACATAAAGACAAGAAGTTATAATTTTTTGACACCTAATATTGATCGCGCAGCGGTCATTTCTTCCGGTGAAAAAATCTTGATTATTTCATAGCTTCCTGATGTCTGCCTCTTCATATAATCATGCTGAATTGAGTGGATGAGTATGTGCCCCCAATATATCCAATCGTCTCCCGTATTTTCTGCGAAGAAACAACGACAGGGCGGAGAATGATAGACCCTGATATCCGGCTTATTATAAAAATGAAAGAGTTTGCTCTTGACGTCCTTTATTGTCAGCGGGGTCTGCAAATGTTTCTGAATATCTAGCTCATGCGGAAAGCCCTGCTCCTTCGTAATCTGAAGCGTATCATTTATTTCTATAAAGCTTCCCATATACTCTTCGTAATTTTATGTTTTTGGATTGTGGCTATTTATTTTTTACAAGTTTCTTGAGAACTGCAACCTGCCGCATATATTCTTTGACGGGTTGCGCGGGACTGCCCAAAACTTTTTCCCCGGCGGAAACCTTACGCATAACTCCGGCCTGTGCCCCGACCTGCGCGCCCATGCCTATTCGTAAATGCCCGGCCACGCCGGCCTGCGCCGCAATTACGGCATAATCTTCCAGAACCGTGCTTCCGGCAATGCCTGACTGGGCAATCAGAATACAACCGCGTCCGATTTTCACGTTATGGCCAATTTGTACCAGATTATCAATCCATGTGCCGTCCCCGATCACCGTGTCCGGCCCGGCTCCGCGGTCAATACAACTATTCGCGCCAATCTCGACGTGATTGCCGATAATCACCCGCCCCAGTTGCGGCACTTTGACATGCCCCGCGGGATCAATCGCAAATCCAAAACCGTCCTGCCCAATCCGCGCCCCCGGATAAATACGCGTATAGTCGCCAATCACGGCATGCGAAATCGTGCTGTTCGCCCCGATCCGACAATTTTTTCCGATTTTGACATTTTCCCCGATCACGGCCCCGGCCTCAATCACCGTATTTTCACCGATTTCCGCGCCTTCCCCGATCACGGCATGCGGCGAAATAAATCCTTCTTCAGCATGCACAGGGTAGAACATCTGCGCCGCCAGAGCATATGCCTTATAGGGACTGTTTGATACAAGACAAATCAGGCCTTCGGGGGCCAGAGACATAACGGCCTCATGACAAAAACACGCTTTGGCTTTTGTTGCCGCG
>CAKZKV010000168.1 GCA_937124505.1 uncultured Alphaproteobacteria bacterium | reverse complement strand
TGAAGATCATTTATCCCCAGTCCACGTTGCCGTGGCAATCAATTCATACCGTCTCTTTTTTTAAAATCCTTAAGCCATGAACCACGATTTGGCTAACATCCCCCTCAAAAGCTTCTCCTATTGTTATAACTTTAAGTTTGTTAGCCTTTGAGTTCTGAAAGTACATAACACAATGACCTAGTCCTGTTCCTGAACACGCATCTATCTCCTGCACGCCCTGCTCCCATAAGTCACGGCCATTTCCAAATAACCTGCTATCATCTTCCTCAAGATGTTCACTACCAGAAATATATGGAATCCAGCCTTCTGAGATCAGAATTTCTCTTGCCTCCAAATAGGGCATACCCTTCAAGCGCTCAAGGTCAGCGGCATCAGCATATTGAGGAAAGACCAGCACAACTAAGAATATTAGCAAAAACGCATTTATTTTATTCCCTTGCATTTGCATTTTTAAGTCCCTCTAACTCTTTGCTCATTTTTTCCCTAGCTTCTGTATCCTTTATTCTTAATTCAGCTATCAACTGTCGTTCTCGCTCAACAATCACTTTCAACATATCATATGACTTCTTTAAATCGTGATTTTCCTTTTCCAGCTCTTTGATACGTTTCTCGTATTTCTGAAATAAAAGGGGAGCAATAAATTTAAGAAATTTTGACATTTACTTTATTGTAAACTGTTGCTGTTATTTGATCAAAACAAACAAACACAATCTCTCTATTCCCTAGTCTTTCCTCATATTCTGTATTATCTCAAAGGCAATCTCAGTGGCTTGCTCTAAAGGAAAATGATAAATCCCTGTGCTAATCGCTGGAATGGCAACGCTTCTGATATCACGCTCTATAACTCGGTCATAAATGCTTCTATAAGTGCTTCTCAAAGGTCTGCTTCTCCTCTGCTCCCATCATACCAACGTGACCCTACGGCATGTATAACGTATTTACAGGGTAATTTAAAAGCAGGAGTTAAACAGCATTTCCTGTCTCACACCCGCCAATCCTAAGACACGCCTGTTCAAGTTCATGCCCTGCCTTTTTATGAATAGCCCCGCACACACCACCATCCGCAAGTAAGTTTTTATTCGCAGCATTTACAATCGCCTCTGTCTAGCATTCGGTAATATCGCCTTGGATGATTTTTAGGTTCATGAGGTTATAAGTAATAATATATGAGAAATTAGTCCGATACCTAGCAACTCCATTAGCGCAAAGCCAGAAAGCAATATTGGCAATAAATATTCGCCAGAAGGAATATCAAGTAATAATGTTTGAAATAAAGCCGTTACATACGCCTTTACAAAGCTTGCAAAGTTCAATTGATATTCTTTGATATCTTTTAGCGCACTTGTTATTTTACCGCCTAAACCACCCTCGTAAGTATTCTGGACATAAGTATATCTTTTATGTGAGATCGGAATATCTTCATGTTTCAAATTCAGATGAATTTTGTCATAGGTTGTACCCACTTTTTTTGCTATATGTTCACGCGCAGACCTAAAGCATATCCTATCTGTTCTTTCTTTTAATTTTCCTACGAATTGCGCAAAACCATGAACATCGTGAAGTGCTGGAAAATATCGCCAATTGAAATAGATAAAAAAGGCAACAATACAGTAAAGAACTATTTCGGGATTATTAATCAGCGCTGTATTTCCAAGAATATTAATCTGAGTAATTTCTATATCCGCAACCTCATAAAAAATTATTACAAGTGATACCACAATCAGATTGCGGCGTTGTTTCAAAAAGTGCTGTTTTTTACTCTGGCCATTTTCACTCATGATCTTACCCTCTCAAAAACCGTCTGCCCATTAACTTTCTTTACTTTGAACCGCCCGTTACCTCTTGCGCTGCCAAACGCTCTTCCCTCTTGTAAAGCATCAAAAAAGCCTTGTTTTGGGTGAGGGTGCATAGGGTGAGAGGCTGCAAAATTATCAAACTTCTCCTTGCCCGATGCATTTTTGAAGTACGCCTCTACGATCTGTGCTGTTTCCTCATTTTTACACGCCACATAGGCATCAATACGCCAAGGTTTAAATTGCCGTGTCCATCCTTCATTATCAGCACTGTTATGCTCTTCCAATCGTCTCTGAGGGTCATTTGAATAACCTGTATAAGTTTTTGAAGTCCTGCTGCTAGCAAGAATATACACATAATGCATATTTGAACATTAGCCCTCTATTTCAGGAAAAGAAAGTTTGTTTATTTGCTCTTGCAAGAATGCCATGCTGTAGCCTTGCCCGTAGTGGTCATGTACGTCTTTTGAGGATGAGTGCCCCGTTACTATCATCGCTATATGACGTTCTACACCAGCATTTCTAAGGCCATCAATAAATGTATGCCTGAAACTGTGAAAACATAAACCGTTACGTTTTATATCCAGTTTTTCAAGTGTACGTGTGAACCTTTTTGAAAAGATATAGGAGTACGTTTTGTTTTTACCCATTTGGATATCAGAGAATAATCGTTTCTCACTCTTTTGTTTTTGCTGCACCTTGTATTGCAACAATCCCTTGCTGATCAAATGATTATGTACAGGCACTTTTCTAATGCTGGATAGGGTTTTCAGGGCTTTGTCCTCTCCATTTCTGTTTATATCAAAATAAAAAATGCCGTTTTCATTCCTGATATCCTCAATATAAAGCTGGCAAATTTCATTTAATCTTAGCCCTGTGTAAAGGCCAATTAACGGAACCCAGAATAAACTGTCTTGGACAACCTCCTCTCCAGCCTGAAAACGTCCCTTCCAACTTGCGCCTTGACAGCCACTATATATAGTTGATTTGAAAAGTTTTTCTAAGTCCGTGCTCTGAAAAATATCCCTTTGCTGTGACAGGGACTTGTCATTTTTTATCTTTACTGCCGAGAAAGGGTTTTTACCACTATAATATTCCTGCTTTATTGCCCAGTTAAAAAAAGCCGTCATGACTGATAAACGGTTACTGATCGTCTTAGGATGCTGCCCCTGAACGCCTTTTTCTTTTGTCCAGTCAATATCATTCAGGCTGTTAATCTGGTATTTCTTTTTCGCATTGGCAGGTATCAAGGAAAGAAAAGACTTGAATTTACGTCCTTCCTCAATTCCTAATTGCAGCAATGGTTTATCGCCAATCAGTTCGACAAACATTTCAAACGTTCGCTTCTTGTTGAAAAGCGTATTCGGCGCATCCGATTTACAATCTTGCAAGTATTGTTCTGTTATCTCTGAAAATAGTAACGGCTGGATAATAGCTGTTCCGTGGCGCATGGATTTGGACTGATAACTCGCGCAGTATTTTTGCTTGAGTAATTGCAGTTTTAAAATACATTCCTGATAAGCCTGATTTGGCTGATAGGAGCATGGTGTTTGATTTCGCAAATCATTATTCAAACACTCAAATATATTTGCCTCCTCCAGTTTAATCTGGGCTGAGTGGACACGTGCTTCCTTAATATTGTTCACATTTAAAGAGAAAACCAATTCTCTCAACGATAATATCGGCACAAGCCTACGCGGTATGTATGAACGATAGTAAAAGGATTGATTTCTAAGATACAAATTATTTCCAAGAGACTTCATGTAGTAACACCTGCAGTAACAAATCAGTTAAAGAGGTCATCTCAAGAAACAAATAAATGGCAGAACGGCAGTGCTTCGGAGTGGCAACGTAGAAGTATGGAGCGGGTGAGGGGAATCGAACCCCCGTGTTCAGCTTGGAAGGCTGACGTTCTACCATTGAACTACACCCGCGTCAGGTGATGTGGAACCTCTTTATAGAAGAACAGAAACTTTTTGGCAAGTGCTTATCTATGCCTCAGGCTCTTTGGCGGCTATAATTTTCATTTACCGAAAAATCAATCCGCGTAAACGCCCGCTGCCCCAGATAATCAGGGGCGGCATGATCGCAATATTCCTGCGCCAACACACAGGGAATCAGGATCGAACCGGGATAGATGTCCACGGCCTTATCTTCCTTGAACATCAGGAAAAAGACGGCAATTTCTTCCAGAAGGTAATTGCCGGAATGCAGGGCAAAATCTTCAAAGCGTTTTGGATCAATATCAGGATCGCGCTGGCACAGGCGTTCCCAGAATTCCTCTATATTATCCCGCACCATGCGATGCACTTTTTCATCGTTTTGGTATAATTGATAAATTTTTTGCAGTTGCTCCGGGTAGTCGTTACGATTGCGCCAATCATCCCAGCGACGAACCTCCACATTTGGCAGTTGCTTGATCTGTTCCGCATGCCGCATAATCCACTTTTGCCCCTCCTGATCCGTTATGGCGATCATCGCGTGAACGTTTTTGCATGATTCCCCCTCACCCAATTTAAAAAATTGATGGGAAATTAAGAAGACAAGTGTTTGATCCGCACATCTGTATATCGTATAGCTCTTTAGATATATAAATCAGTCTTTGAAGAAAAAAGGAAATTCATGAAAATCTTCGTTTTTAGCACCAAACCATATGACAAGGACTATTTCAGACAGGAAAACAGCGCATTTAACCACGACCTGACCTTCATAAAGACCCATTTGAACGACCAGACCCTGCCTCTGGTCGAAGGTGCGGACGCGGTCTGTGTTTTCGTCAATGACACACTGGACCGCCCCGTCATAGAGCATCTGGCCGGGGCCGGAGTCAAACATATCGCCCTGCGCTGTGCGGGCTTTAACAATGTGGATATGGAAGCGGCCAGAGAGTTCGGCATAAATGTCGTCAACGTCCCCGCCTATTCCCCCTATTCCGTGGCCGAGCATACGGTCGGCATGATCCTGTCTCTCAACCGCAAACTGCACAAGGCCTATGCACGGGTGCGGGAGGGCAATTTCTCCCTCGATGGCCTGATGGGCTTCGACTTGCATAACAAGACCGCCGGTATTGTCGGTATGGGTCGCATCGGCCAGGTGACGGCCAACATCCTGACCGGCTTTGGCTGCAAGGTTCTGGCCTACGACCCGTTTCCGTTCCAGCCGGGTCACGACTCCATCGTCCCGTCCGATCTGGACACGCTGTTCCGGGACAGCGACATTATCAGTCTGCACTGCCCTCTCACACCGCAGACCAGACACATGATCAATGAACAAGCCATCAGTACGATGAAAGACACCGTCATGATCATCAATACCAGCCGTGGCGGCCTGATCGACACGCGCGCCGTCATTAACGGACTGAAAAATAACAAGATCGGCTGGCTGGGGCTGGACGTCTACGAAGACGAATCCGATATGTTCTTTGAAAACCTCTCCCAGTCCATCATTCAGGACGATGTGTTCTCCCGGCTTCTGACCTTTCCGAACGTGCTGATCACCGGGCATCAGGCCTTCTTCACCAAAGAAGCCATGACCAGTATCGCCCGGACAACCCTGCAAAATCTTGAAACTCTTGAAAAAGGAGACTCCTGCCAAAACCTGCTGAATGAAAAAAGGTAATGGTGCCGCAGAGGTGATTTGAACACCCGACCCACGCATTACGAATGCGTTGCTCTACCCCTGAGCTACTGCGGCATAGCATAAAAAAGTTGCTTTTTTTACCTTCTTATGATATTTGTGGCAACTATTCAACAAAAATAGAGGGAAAAATAATATGTTGGAAAGAAGTAAAAATTTAGTTGCACGTGTTTTTGGACGATCCGGCGAAGATCATGAACATACAGAAATTGATCTTCGCACAGGCGAGCCGGAGGTTCAAAGAATAGGACCACCTTTAAACATAGAAGATCCTGACCGAGATCGCTATGTAGACGAACATGAAACACATCTGGGTATTGGCTAAACACCATTAAAAAAACACACCAAGAAGCCGGCCTGCAATGCCGGCTTTTTTATGCATGATATAATCCTTAGCTTGCATCAGGGATAAAAAATTGTATATATAGCTTTGGAAGTCGGCGCGGGCGAAATCTCGCCGAACCCGGTCAGGGCCGAAAGGCAGCAGCCGCAAGTGAATTTTTTCGGGTCGTGTCCGGCTTCCTCCACCTCCCCCCTATAGATCTGCTCATAAGAAAGTTGCCTTTGTGGGGGAATCGCTTTACATCTGAATACATATGTCAGAGGAAAAACAACAACCCTATCGCGTGCTGGCGCGGAAATACCGCTCCCAGTCCTTTTCCGAACTGATCGGGCAGGATGCGCTCGTCCGCACCCTGACCAATGCCATTGAAACGAACCGCATTGCACAGGCCTATATGCTGACTGGCATTCGCGGGGTCGGGAAGACCTCCACCGCCCGCCTGATCGCCAAGGCCCTGAATTACAAGGACGGGCCGACCGCCGGGCCAACGGATGATTGCGATATCTGCAAGGCGATTACCGAAGACCGCCACCCGGACGTTCTGGAGATGGACGCCGCCAGCCGGACAGGGATTGACGACATTCGCGAGATTATCGACGGTGTACGTTATGCCGCGACTGAAGCGCGTTATAAAGTCTATATCATTGACGAAGTACACATGCTCTCCAAGCAGGCGTTCAACGGCCTGCTGAAAACACTGGAAGAGCCACCGTCCCACGTCATCTTTATCTTTGCCACCACAGAAATCCGCAAAGTCCCGATTACCATTCTTTCCCGTTGCCAGCGCTTCGATCTCAAACGCATTGATCAGCCGACCCTGCTCGCCCATTACAGGAAAATTGCCGAACTGGAAAAGGTGGAAGCGGAAGAAGAAGCGCTCAGCATGATTGCACGCGCTGCGGACGGCTCCGTCCGTGACGGGCTGTCCCTGCTGGATCAGGCGATTGCCATGTCCGATGGAAAAGTCACAGGGGAACAGGTACGGGACATGCTTGGTCTTGCCGACCAGTCGCGTACGACCGATCTGTTGAAAAATATTTTGGCCGGAAACGTACAGGACGCCTTAAGCATT
>CAKZKV010000167.1 GCA_937124505.1 uncultured Alphaproteobacteria bacterium | reverse complement strand
TCAGTGGCGATACGCTGTTTATCATGGGCTGCGGACGTGTGTTTGAAGGCACGATGGCGCAAATGCATGCTTCTCTCCAAAAACTGACATCCTTGCCTGATGACACAAAAATTTACTGCGGCCATGAATATGCGCTGCGCAATACGGAATTTCTCTTATCCATCGCCCCTGAAAACGAGGGTATTAAAGAACGTTATAAAGAATTTCTGGCCTTGCGGCAGGAAAACCTGCCCACCATTCCCATAACCATCGGCGAAGAAAAACAGACAAACCTGTTCCTACAGGCCAAAACAGCAGAAGATTTCGCCAGCCTGCGCAAACAGAGAGACCGTTATTAATCGTCCCCGTTCGCCGCTTTTGGCTTACGCGGGCGTCGTGTGATCTTTTTCACTTCCGTCACAGGGGCGGAAGAGTCCTGCCGGTCTGAGGGAGACAGAGTTTCATTATTATCTTCGGAAACATGTCCCTTGCCACGTCTGGCAGAGCGGTGCGGTGGAATGGGAATAGGCTTGGAGGCCATACGGTCGCGCTCACTCATGGCAATCTCGATTTCCAGACGGGATGCCACTTTCCGCAGTTCATGGATATTTTCCTGCAACGTTTCCCGTAACGCCTCATCAGACATACCTTTGCGCCATGCCTCATACGATTGTACGCACTTTTCTGATATCTCAGTTAGTCTTGTCTGTATCTCATCCATAACTTCGCCCCTTCCTTTTCCCTGACATTAGATAGAACAACCTAGCGCACACGCGTCCGTCTGACAAGAACGGAGTGTGCTTCTTTTCTATTTTGCTTTTCCAAAAACCTCGTTAATTTGCTGCGTCACACGAATAAAAGTTGTGCGCTTGGACAGCTCTTTCAACCGCACCGCACCGACATAGGTGCAGGCGCTCCGTAAGCCACCCAGAATATCCTGCAAGGTATTCCGTACATCTCCGCGATAGGGCAACTGAACGGTTTTTCCTTCGCTGGCGCGGTATTCCGCCACACCGCCTGCATGTTTTTTCATGGCGGTATCGCTGCTCATACCATAAAAGCGCACAAATTTTTCACCGTTTTCTTCGATCACCTCAAACCCGGACTGATCATGCGCAGCAAGCATACCGCCCAGCATGACGAAATCCGCCCCGGCGCCAAAGGCCTTGGCAATGTCCCCCGGCACGGTGCAACCGCCATCCGCACACACTAAGCCGCCCAGGCCGTGTGCAGCATCCGCGCATTCGATAATGGCCGAGAGTTGCGGATAGCCAACCCCCGTCATTCTTCGTGTCGTACAAACACTTCCTGGCCCGATCCCGACTTTCACAACGTCCGCCCCGGCCAGAATAAGTTCCTCGACCATTTCTCCCGTCACGACATTCCCCGCCATGATGGTAATCTGCGGAAACGCCTCACGAATTTGTTTCACGTAATCTACAAATCTCTCGCTGTAGCCATTCGCCACATCAATACACAGCTTGTTAATCATCTGCTCTTCCGGCAGGCCGGAACTCAAAAACGCACTCAGCTTTTCCCTGTCCGCGTCCGCCGTGCCAATGCTGTACCAGACGTTATCTGCTTTATGGGAGGAGAAAAAACTGGTCAGGTCTTCCAGGGAATAATGCTTCGTCAGCGCCACAGACAGGTTATAATCCGCTTCCGCAAACGTCTCCGCCATCTGGAACGTGCCCACGCCGTCCATATTCGCCGCAATTAGCGGCACACCTTTATAGACACGCTTCGTCCAGCGAAATGTATATTCGCGGTCAATGTCTACTTCCTTACGGCTGGAAAGCGTCGAGCGCTTTGGCCGGATCAGGACATCTTTAAAATCAAATTTCACATCAGCCAAGACCTTTAAATTACTGCCAAAAAACGTCA
>CAKZKV010000166.1 GCA_937124505.1 uncultured Alphaproteobacteria bacterium | reverse complement strand
TAATATGCGCACGAATATCATGATCAAAGCCATATTTGGAACGTCCGGCTTTCTGGATCGCTTCTTCCATAGCTTCCAGCACGATCTCCCGGTCGATATTCTTTTCTCTTGCAACGGTATCTGCGACTTGTACGAGTTCCATATGAGTTTTATCCTTTTATTAATTCGTCGTTTGCATCTTTTTCGATTTTTCAATGAGTGCATCCGTCAGAACCAGCTTTGCTTTATGCACCGAATCTACGGAAAATGCAACCATTCCCTGATCTGTTTCAAGAGAAATTTCATTATTCTCATTCAAACCTTGCAGGAAACCCCGAAATCTTTTTTGTCCCTCTAACGGAGATGACAATTCAATTTTCGCCTCAAAGCCTTTATATGTCTCAAAATCCTGCGGACGTGTCAGGGGACGGGCAATTCCCGGAGAACTCATTTCCAGTGTATAAGCCCCGGCGATCGGGTCTTCCACATCCAAAACGGCGGAAACAGCACGGCTTAACTTGGCGCAATCATCCACGCCCAGATTGTGAGTCTTTGGGTCTTCCGCCATAATCAGCAGAATGTTTCGCTTGTCATCCGACGTCATTTTGGCCTGCACGAGCGCAAACCCCATATCTTCAATGACAGGGCTGACGATCTCACTGATACGCGATTCCAAAGTGCTTTGCTTCATAGTCTAAAAATTCCAACAAAAAAGGCGGGACCTTTTTGGACCCACCCTGAAATATCATTTATTTAGGATTTGAGTAGAAAATAAGTTTTTTTACCGGAAAAATCAAGATGTTTTTACTTAAAAAATCGAATGAATCACAAAGTAGTGCGAAGAAAACGTTTTTAATGAAGTCCTAAAAGCGTAACTATTTTATATTAACCACAGCGGGCACAGCGAATACGGAATCTGCTTTTACTTTTCGAGAGACAAAAAAAAGCGCTGAACGCGCTGTGCGCAACGTGGTTAAAGAATTTAGCCCGCCTTCGCGGGGATAATAATAAGGAGTAATATGTATACAAACATAACGGCAGTTCAGTAGCATTACTATAATGACTAAATACCTGCATCGCATTAGCTGTTTTTTTTCTCCCTCCGCAATTTCGCCCAATAATCCAGCCGCTTGTTAATCTCTCGCTCAAAACCCCGCTCAGGCGGCTTATAGAAATGTTTTCGCGGCATGTCATCCGGAAAATAATTCTGCCCGGAAAAACCATGTTCCGTATCATGGTCATATTCATAGCCGCCGCCATAACCAATTTCTTTCATCAATTTTGTTGGCGCATTCAAAATATGCGCGGGTGGCATGAGCGAGCCTGTTTCCTTCGCCGCCCAAAGCGCAGATTTATAAGCTTTATAGGCAGCATTCGACTTCGGCGCTGTGGCCAGATAAATCAGGGCTTCGACCAAAGCCAGTTCGCCTTCCGGCGATCCCAGCCGCTCATAGGTCTGCCAGGCTGCCATACACAGGGGCAAAGCCTGTGGATCAGCCAGACCGATATCTTCGGAGGCCATACGCGTCAGACGCCGCGCCAGAAAAAGCGGGTCTTCTCCACCTGCCAACATGCGCGTGAACCAGTAAAGAGCCGCATCCGGGTCACTGCCGCGCACAGATTTATGGAGCGCGGACATCAGGTTATAATGTCCTTCATCATTTTTATCATAGAGCGGCGCACGCCGGTTGAACCGCTTCATAAGTTCTTTGACGGACACAGTCTCTCCATCTGCCTCACTAAAAACCTTCTCGGCAAGACTGAGCAAATACCTTCCATCCCCGTCCGCAATGGTTTTTAGCATCGTCCGCGCTTCGTCCTGCAAGGGCAGGGGGCCGAGGTCTGTTTCCGCATGTAAAAGGAGCCGTTCCAATGCATCTTCGTCCAGACGCTTCAAAACATAGACCTGCGCACGGGAGAGCAGGGCGGCATTGAGTTCAAAAGACGGATTCTCGGTCGTGGCCCCGATCAGGATAATCGTGCCGTCCTCCACAACCGGCAGAAAAGCGTCCTGCTGCGCCTTGTTAAAGCGGTGGATTTCATCTACAAACAGGAGGGTCATTTGACCCGTTTTGCGCCGAATACGCGCCGCTTCAAAGATTTTTTTCAAGTCTGCAACACCGGAAAAAATAGCGGAAATCTGCTCGTAATGCAGGCCTGAATTTTGCGATAGAATACGCGCAATTGTGGTCTTGCCACATCCGGGCGGCCCCCAGAGAATCATCGACGACACGCTTTTCTTTGCCAGCATTTTGCCAAGTGGCTTATCCGGCGCGGTCAAATGTTCCTGCCCGACAATATCTTCCAGACATTTTGGCCGCAAGCGGTCTGCCAACGGACGCGGCAGGTCTTCTTCTAACTCTGTGGAGGCAAATAAATCGGACATTCAATAAATATGGAACAAAATAAGAACAATAGCAAGAGGGTGTTCCATGATAAGCACCAGATTGTCATTTCGAAGGAGCGACGTGACTGAGAAATCTTATAAAACAGTGAAGAGATTTCTCGCTATCGCTCGAAATGACAATCCTTATGAAAAAACTATTCCACTTCTTTATACTTCACAACGCCGCCGACAATGGTCTTCACACATTTGCCGGTAAGTTTCAGGCCGTTAAAAATGCAGTTTTTGCCCTTGGAGTAGGTATGCTTATGAGAATTAAACACCCATTTGTTTTTCATATCGAAAATCGCAATATCTGCATCCGCACCTTTGGAAAGCGTGCCTTTTTCAATACGCAAAATTTTAGCCGGGCCGATGGTCATCTTCTCAATCCCTTTGGAGAGGGAAATATGCTGCGGCTCCACCAGATAAGTATTCATCACCGCGAAACTGGTTTCCAGTCCCGTTGATCCAAAGGCCGCATCTTCAAACGGCTCCTGTTTTTCGGCGTCCGTATGCGGAGCATGGTCGGTCGTAAACGCGTCAATCACATCATGTTTTATGGCCTCAATTACGGCCTTGATATGGTCTTTAGAGCGCAGGGGCGGGTACATTTTTGCGTTTGTATTATAACCAAGGCAGGCTTCATCACTCAGAGCAAAATGCTGGACGGAAACTTCAGCAGTAATATTTTGAAAGCCTTCTTTTTTAGCCTCTGCAATGGCCTTGACCGCCCCGGATGTAGAATTATGCAGCAGATGAAGCCGCGCACCCGTTAATTTGGCCAGCATAATATTTTTATGCACCGCCAGGTCTTCCGAAATAGCGGGCGTCCCCGGCAAGCCAAGCTGCGTGGAGACCCAGCCTTCGTGCATCACGCCACCATCGGTCAAGGCATCCGTCTCACAATGGCTCATAACCAGAACATCAAGCGTTTTGGCATATTCCATGGCACGGCGCAGAATGCCTTCATCCTGCACATCCACACCATCATCGGTAATCGCAATCGCTCCGGCGTTTTTCAGGTCGTTGATCTCCGCCAGTTGATTGCCTTTTTGCGCGACGGTAATCGCCCCGGTTGGGTAAACGTTAATCAGATCCAGTTCCTGTGCTTTCTTGACGACATAGCCGACCACAGACTGATTATCCGCAGCAGGCGTCGTGTTCGGCATGACTACCACAGAAGTCACGCCACCGGACAGGGCCGCCAGAGAACCTGTTTCAATGGTTTCCTTATCTTCGCGACCCGGTTCACGAAAATGTACCTGCATATCAATCAGACCGGGGGTTACGACCAGCCCTGCCGCGTCAATCACCTCATCCGCATCTCGATCAATGGATTTGGCGACTTCCTTGATTTTGCCATCCTCTACATACACATCATGTGGCGCATCAATTCCGTTTGCGGGGTCGATCACATGTCCGTTTTTAATCAGGAGCGTACTCATAAGCGGCTCATCTCCTTCTCCTGTCCATCCATTCGGTTACCAAGCAGCCATAACACAGCCTTGCGCACCGCCATGCCGTTTTCCACCTGCTGTAAAATATGGGAACGATTATCCAACGTCACAAGCGCCGAATGTACATCAACCTCCCGCCGTACAGGTCCCGCATGCATCAGGATGGCATTGTCGTTCGCCATGTTCAGACGCTTGGCGCTGATCCCGAAAAGCTTTGAATATTCCCGCAAGGTGGGGATAAACCCTTTTGCCCCGCGTTCTTCCTGTACACGCAACGCATAAACAACATCAGCACCGTGCAAGGCTTCTTCAACATTGAAATACGTTGTCACGCCGAAATTTTCGACATGCGGAGAGAGCAGCGTTTCCGGTGCGGCAATCCGAACCTCCGCGTCCAGCTTTTTACAAATCCTTACCAGAGAGCCAAACACACGCGAATGCAGGACATCCCCGACAATCGTAATCGTCTTTCCTTGTAAATTATGTGTCCCAAAATAATCCAGCATGGTCAGGGCGTCCAGAAGCCCTTGCGTGGGATGCTCATGCCAGCCATCCCCGGCATTGATAATGGCCGCGTGCGTATGTCTGGCCAGCATTTCCGGCACACCGGATTGTTTCGCAAAGCCGACATCTAGCGCAATCGCAATATCT
>CAKZKV010000165.1 GCA_937124505.1 uncultured Alphaproteobacteria bacterium | reverse complement strand
TCCCAAAGGGGAATGAATTGTCATACTTCGCACCTATTAAGCTAAATGTGATAATGTATATTATGGAAATAAGGAGATGTACCTAAATAACATCCAATGTGTCTGGATGCAGCTTATAGACTTTGCTGCAAAACTCACACTGCATTTCTATGCGTCCGTCCTTGATAATATACGCCTGATCTTCCTCCGGCAACGATCTCACAATATTCCGCACGCGCTCCACATCACAGCGGCATTCGTGTCTGATTTCCGTTGTTTCATACACTCGGACGCCGTCTTCGTGAAATAACCTGAACAACAAATCCTGTGGTTTTAAATTCTCTGCCAGCAATTCATCATCCGTTGCGCTTTGCATCAGGATCATGGCGCGCCGCCAGTCATCTTCATGTGTATTTCCCAGCGGCTCATTTTCTTCTTCTGGCATTTTTTGCAGCATAATAGCCGTGGCGCACCATTTATTATCGCGTACACCAACCGCCATGCGAAACGCCGTTTCAATCTGTTCCGACTGCCGGAAATAATCCTGCACACAATCCACCAGTGATGCACCGTTCAGTTCGACGATGCCCTGATACCTCTCCTCCTCGCCCGCCCGATCTATGGTAAATGCCAGATATCCTTTCCCCAGATATTGCGCCAGATGGTTCTGGGACGTTTCCGGGACAGCCATGGCCGCCAGTTGCTCACGCGCATGCGCCACGCGCTTTTCATCAAAACTGGCACAAGATCTTACCTTTGCCGGTGAGACAACATCCGTCACCAGCATTTTGACCGGGCCGTCTCCCTGTGTTTGTAATGTAAAAATGCCCTCAAATTTCAGCATCGACGTCAAGGCCAGAGATAATGTCATGCTTTCCGCCACCAGATGGGAGACGGGTTTCGGGTAGTCATGCGCCACCAGCATATCATTAAGAACGGACGTCACCGTGACCACGCGTCCGCGCAAATTTGATTGTTCAAGCTGGAAAGGAAGAATAAAATTTTCTGAAGACATGATACAATTATAACAGATAAGCGTTTAGGATTTAATTTTATAGCCGGATGAAAGCATCAGGTAACACAGACTCACCAGCATGATGTTGATCAAAATCAATAATCCCATGCCAAAGGCCAGGTCCCCCTCGCTATGCCCGATAAAGCCGTAACGAAACCCGTCAATCATATAAAAAAACGGGTTATAATGCCCCAAAAACTGCCAGAACGGCGGCAAGGTACTCATAGCATAAAACGTCCCGGACAAAAATGTCAGGGGTGTTATCACAAAATTTGTTACCGCCGCAATATGATCAAATTTTTGCGACCAGATTCCAGCGGCAATCCCCATGGCAGAGAGCATCATGGTTCCCAGAATGGAATAAGCGATCACCGCGCCGATGCTATAGATACTCAGAGGGACAAAAAGCGCAATCACGATTCCTGCGGCAATTCCTACAACCAGCCCTCTTAAAACTCCCCCCAGTAAAAATCCCGTCAGCAGCTCTCCTGCCGATAGCGGCGGCATCAAAAGATCAACAATGTTGCCCTGCACCTTTGATATAACAAGCGAGGAAGATGTATTCGCGAAAGCATTCTGCACCATACTCATCATCAACAGTCCCGGCGCTAAAAACAGCAAATAGGGCGTCCCCCCTACACTTCTGGCAACGCCACCAAAGGCCAGTGCAAAGACCGTATAAAACATCAGAGTTGTGACGACTGGCGCCACAATTGTTTGTGTGTAAACAATGATAAAACGTGATATTTCTTTTTCAATCAGGGTCTTAAGTCCCTGCCAGTTGACGCCCGAAATTTGACGCGTTTTTAGCTTTGTTTCAATCATCCGCTTTTTTTATCATGGACTTGGAAAAAGTCACATCTAATTTTAGAATAAGGATATAGTCGGTCAAGCTAATTTGTGGACAGGCGATTGAAAAACAGCTCAACAAGGTCGAGTTGGCCAATAAATTCTCCCGCGCTGTCGCCGTTGGCAATCCCCGTGAATTCACGCAGACGGAAAAAGAAGAGCAGGAAATCGCGGAAAGCTGTAATCGGCTCATCAAGAACAGCATCATCTGCTGGAATTACCTCTATCTCGCCAGGCAGATCGAAAAGGCCCCAGATTCAGAGGCCGCACAAAACATACGCCGGATGATCGCAGCCCACTCGCCTATGTCATGGGCGCACGTCAATATGCTCGGTGAATACGATTTTTCTGATGAAAAGCTCAAAGATTCACTCGGAATCTTCCCCCTGAAATCAGCCGCGTAAAACACCGCACAAATCGGGAGACGAAAAAACGCCGGAAATTCAATTAAACGGCGTCCATGGCAAAATCCCTGTGGGACTTCACGTACCTTTGTTGGGACGAACCCAAAATAAAATTATTACAAGGCTGTTTATTTTAAAATTTTTGTGCGATTATTATTGTATATTATGGGAAGCATATTTTGGAAAACACAAGCAAACAGAATAATGGGTTTTTATCATGGTTTAAGTACAAGCCAGATAAGAAATTAGAAGATTTCTATTTTGAAACAATTTCTTCAGAAAAACATATTTTTTTCCCTTGGGGACGTTCAAGGCAGGCATATGAAATAAATCAAAAAGAAAAAAAACAGTTTAATCAATTTAAGTCTTATCTATTAATACTTTTCTTTATTTTAATCCCCCTCATATTAATTTTTTCAGAACTAACTTCTCCCCTAGTTACTTGGGTTATAATATTAGCAATTTTAATGAATACACGCCTTATTTTAATGTGGATTTATCCTTATTTATTTACACAAATAAAAAAACTAAAAGCTATTGAAATTAAAAAAGATAAAGATAATTTATTGAAATATACGATTATTACTATTTTAATTCAAGTTATTCTCATAATGTCAGGCGTGTTTTTTGGCCATAATCAAATGTTTGGCCATGATCTAGTGTTTCACGGGCTATTAGTAACCTTTGGAATTTTAATAGCATATCCCTTTTTATTATTCCTCTCTTATCTTTTGTTTCGGAAGAAGAGAATATGACTTTTTAGTTAGAAAAAAACTTAATTACGTTAGTTAGAAAAGGAAATACTATGACATACACACTTTGGTCAGAAGAAAACTTTCTGCGTCCAGCAGAGGCAAGTAGCGATGCTTGGCAAAAAATCTTAAGTAATTTTTATAACTATATCATTGATCCTGTTGAAGATCTGCCAACTGAACTTGATGATGTTAAAGATCGTCTTGAAGCAATGGGTCTAACTGCTCCAAGCAATGTGGCGTCTGTAAAATTCATACTTGAGCAAGCTGGTGATTTTGGCTCTATTGTTGAAAGAAGTCACTCAGGTGCAATGGGGCAAGGTTGGTCATCACTGGCTGATATAAAATTGGTAGTTGCAGAGAGAGAATGGCTCTAAGATCATTACAGGATTAATTGATACTAATGTACTTCAGTCATTAGATGCTACAAGAATAAAGTGTATTAGTTGAGATTTAATCTGACATTCTTTAAAAACTGTATATGAAAG